>CAYUZD010000420.1:0-2930 GCA_964449475.1 uncultured Nitrospirales bacterium | reverse complement strand
CCGCTGCTGGTTCATCGACCCGATCGACGGCACGCAGAACTTCGTGCGCGGGATGTTTCCCGAGTTCGGCGTATCGCTCGCGTTCGCGGACGCGGGCGAGGTGCGCGCGGGGGGCGTCGCGATGGCGGGCGCGGAGACGCTGATGCTGTCGGGGCGCGGACTCGGCGCGACGCGAAACGGCAAACCGATGCGCGTGTCCGACGTGCCGGCACTCGAATCGGCGCGGGTCGATATCGATTTCGGATATCCGTACCAGCGGCGCGGGACGCTCGATCGGTTCACGACGCTGATTTGCGAAGCGGGCCAGTTCCGCTGTTATTGCGCGGCGATCATGGGGCTGTGCTCGGTCGCGTGCGGCGAGACGGACGCGTACATGGGCATTGAGACGCAGCCGTGGGACTCGGCGGCGGGCGCGCTGCTGGTCGAAGAGGCGGGCGGCCGCGCGACGGACCTTGCGGGCGAACGGCTCAACCTGGTGCGCGGGCGGAGCTCGATCCTCGTGTCCAACGGCCGCGTGCACGACGCGGTGCTGGCGCGCATCGACCAGCCCGCCGCGTCGCGCGTGGACTGACGCCGGCCGATGCGGCGGCTGTTCGCGCTGATCCGGCACTGGTTCACGCGCGAGCACGCGGTGTGCCTCGGCGCGATCGCGGTGTGCGCGGTGGTGTCGTCCAGCACGGGCATGCTCGACGGTTCGGCGCCGGTGGCGTTCCCGGCCACGCTGTCGATCCCGGAAATCGGCGACGGGCTGATCACGGACCCGGAGAAGACCGCGGACTACCGCGCGGCGCGCACGATCCAGTCGTACCAATACCTGCGCGAGACTGCGCGGGGCCGCGGGTCGATCTTGTGGAACCCGAACGAGTACGGGGGGACGCCGTTCCTGGCGGCGTGGGACACGCGTGTGTTTTCGCCGTTCTCCGTGCCATTCTACCTCTTCGACATCCGCGTCGCGGTGCATATTGCCGCAGTGTTGAAGGTGCTCATGGCGGGCGCGCTCGCGTACTACGCGGGCCGTGTGCTCGGGCTGACGCATCCGTTCGCGCTGTTCGTCGCGATCGCGCACGCGCTGAGCGCGACGCTGATCGTGTGGACGATCGATCCCGCCAGCGACACGGCGGTCTGGGTGCCGCTGTTGTTTCTGTTCGCCGAGCGCCTCAGCCTCGCGCAGCACCGCTACTGGCCCGCGGGCGCGCTGGTCATCGGGATGATGCTGTTCAGCGGCGCGCCGCAGGCGCTGGCGTCGTCGTTTGTGTTTTTCGCGATGTACTTCCAGTTGCGGCGGCGCGTCGAGACCGTGCGCGAGTTTGTCGCGCCGATCGCGTCCGGCAGCGCGGCGATTCTGCTGGGCGTGGCGCTGGCGGCGGCGCAACTGGTGCCGTACGCTGAGTGGCTGCGGGAATCGACGCCGGTTTGGGCGCAAGGCGAGGCGGGAACGGGGCCGCGCGCGTTCTTTCTGTTGTTCGGTCCGCTGTCAGGACTGAGCGACACGGATCCGGCGGCGACGCCGCTTCATCTTGGGATTGTGCCGGTGTTCCTCGCGAGTTTGTGGGTGGTTGTGCGGCCGCACGTGACCGAGGGCCACCGTCGGCGCACCGACGCGATCCTCATCGTGTCGATGATCTGGCTTGGCGCGGGACTCGTGGTTGCGACGCTGCAACCGGCGCTGCCGGCGTTGCAGGTCGTGCAGGTGCGGCAACTGCTGACGCCGGTGGCGTTCGCGGTGGCGGTGGGTGCGGCGACCTCGGCGGAATGGTGGCTGCAACTGCGTCCGTCGCAATCCATCGAGGCGGCGAAGCGGTATCTGTTGGTGCTGGGGACGCTGGCGGCTCTCGCGGCGCTGTCGTACGTCGGCGCGACGCCGCGCACGCTGACGACGGATGCGCTGCGGCTCGAAGGCATCGTGGCGGCGCTGACGATTTGTATTTTCGTGCTCGTGCTGGCGATTACGCTGGTGCGGCCGTGGCCGCGACTGATGGGCTATGCGCTGTGCGGGACGACGGCGCTGCAGCTCCTGCTGTTCTTCGTGCCGATGCAGCCGCACACGCCGTGGTCGCGTGTGTTCGCCGATCCATTCGACGGCGCGGCGGCGGAGATCAGCGGTCGTGTCGCGTTCGGCCCGCGGACGGAATCGGCCGGCCGGCTCGCGTTGCTGGTGCCGACGATACAGGGATTCGGCCCGCGCGCGCCCGAGCGCATGGCGGCGTATCTGCTGCGGTCACGCGAGGACCCGCTGCTGCTTCCGCGCGCGGACGTGAACGGGTTCGTGCTCAATCTGGATGACGTGCGCGGGCCGTTTGGCAATCTGCGGCCGCAATTGCAGCTTGCGGGCGTGTCCGCGGGCGGCGTGGGGCTGTTCAGCTACGTGCCGGGGGCACAACCTGCGCGGATGATCTACGAGGCGCGCGTGGTGGAACGGTTCGACCCGGCGATGGTCAGTTCGCAATTGCCGCCGCTAATCGAGCGCAATGTGACGCTGGCGAAACCGGAGGGCCGGTTGGGACGGCCGCTCGTCCGCGAGGACGGCCGGCCGACGTACCGGACGATCAACGTGTACCGGACGGACCCGGGCGTGATGGCGCTCGCGGAATCGTACTACCCGGACTGGTTCGCTCGCGTGGACGAGCACTACGAGCGCGTGTTCCCGGTGGACGGCGCATTTCGCGGCGTGGAGGTTCCGGCGGGATCGCGCGAAGTCATCGTTCGGTACGCGCCGCGGAGTTACAAATGGGGCCGCGCGATCTCGTTCGCGGCGCTGTCGATTTGTCTCGCAGGGTTCGCACACCTCGTGTACTTCCGGTTGCGGCACCAGTTTTTCAACATGTGACGGGCGTCGCGGTTGAACGATCCGGGCGCGTTTCGATATGATTCACCGCGTGCGCGGGTGGTGAAATTGGCATACACGCTAGACTAAGGATCTAGTCCCGAAA
>CAYUZD010000419.1:0-2931 GCA_964449475.1 uncultured Nitrospirales bacterium | reverse complement strand
CGGCAACGGATACGGATGCGCCGGGCTGGGCGGAATGTTCGTGGTGTTCGTCAAGTAGTCGCCCGTCGGCACGTCGCTGCTCACCAGATCGTCGCCACGCAGCGTGTTCCCGACGTACGTCAACAACCGCGGCGGAATCGTGTCGATGATGAAGTGCCGCCCTTCCTGCGCGTCGATCTGAATGACGCCGCTGTCGCTCGGATCCAGCGAGTCGCCGAAAATCTCGTCGTCTTCCACGTCGAGGTACACCGCCGCGTGCCCGTCCACCAGCAACTCGTCCGTGTCGCCCTCGTTCATGATCCGCTCGATGGGCGCGATGTTCGTCCCTTCCCACGTGAACGACTGCCCGTTCTCCACGTACGACGTCTGCCGCAACAGGATCCGGTGGTCCACGTTCCTCGGGTCGCCGCCTTGCGGTACGATGAACGCCGGTCCCGTCGCCGTCGGATTGCTCTGGTCGATCGTGCCGATACCCACGATCCGCACCAGCAACTCGCCCGCCAGAAGCTTCCCGACCGGGCTCGGAAACACGTCCGCGTCGTCCCATCGCGCAATGCCATCGCGATCGTCCAGGTACAGGTAACAATCCGGACAAATTGTCGTCAGGTCGCGCCCTGTGTCGTCCTCGACCCTCACATCGACGAACCCTGGCGCGGGGCCCGGCGGCGCCGTCACGTACATGTACCCTATCGTGTAGGTCTGGTTGATCGTGTCGATCTGGCTCGGGAAAAACACCGGGCTCGGCGTCGGCTGCAGCGGCGGCCCCACGAACGGCGCCAGGTTGTACGCGAAATACGCGCTGTAAATCGCGTCCACCGCGTAAATGTCGTTGATCGCGCTCGTGCCCGGGAAGATCCCCTCGAGCCGCACTTCGGTCCCGCCGCTCAGCGGTCCCTGGTCCGGCACCGCGCGCAACAGGTACATCGCGTAGTATCGGTACGCCTGCGCCAACGCATCGAGCGCGATCACGTTGCCAGTCGCATCGAGTCCGCCCACCGATACGTCTACAAACCCCACGTCCTCGCCCGGCGGCGACAACACGTACATCCGCGTGGACGTGATCACGGGGAATGGCACGAAGGGGTCGAACGTTGCCAGGCGGTTGCCGAATTGAACGTAGTAGTAGTCCGCCGCCGTGATCGCCGTGATCGAGTTCGAGAACGCCGTCGTCACCGGGAACGTCCCCTCGATCGTCACCTGCTCGAACCCGAAGATCCATCCCTGGCCCGGAACGACGTCGATCACGTCCAGCGGCGCCAGGTACTCGTATCCGTTCACCAGCACGCGGAACCGCGGGTTCGCTTCCACCGTCGACACGCTGACGTTCACCACCCCCGGCGCGTGCGCCGGCGTCAGCACATACATCGCCTCGGTCGTGATGATCGGGTTGAAACTGGCGTCGAATCCCCCGGCCACGCCGCCAAAATACGGCTGGTACGCCGCGTACGCCTCCGCGATCGTCGCGATCGGCGCCGCAATCGGGAACCGGCCCAGAATCGTCACCTGCTGCCCACCCGCGATCGGCCCCGCGTCGGGGATCGCGTCCGTGATCGCGAACGAGTCGAGGTACTCGTAGCTGTAGTACAACGCCGCCGCATCCAACTGGCTCGCGTTGTCGCGCAAAATCACGCTCACCAACGCCGGCGCCGCGCCCGCCGGCGCAATCACGCGGATCTCCGTGCCCGTCATGGGCTGAGCGAAATTCGTGTCGTACGGCGCCACGTTCGCGCCGAAGTACACCGTGTAAAAACCCTCGGCGTTCGGCTGGAATACGCCCGTCAACAGCACAGGGTTCAGCCCCGCCAGCGGGCCCGAGGTCGGGTCGATCGAGTAAATGTCGTATTGCTGGTCCACGCCCGTCACGCGCGCCAGCCCTTCGCGGAACCCAAGCGTCAGGTCCTGCGGGGATTTGATCCCCGATCCGCCGCTGTCTTCGCCGCATCCCGCGACAAACACCGCGAGACCGGCCGCCGCTACCGCGGCCCATGCACATCGCATCGCGTTCGTCATCGCACTGCCTCCCGGGCGACCCGTCCGCCCGAGGTCATCGCTCGTAAATCGTCCGCGCGGACTTCTCGCCCGTCACGGTAAATTCCGCATCGTCGCGCACGTTGATCCGGCCGTCGCCGTTCTCATCGACGCCGTACCCCGTCTGCACCGTCACCAAGATCTCGTACACGTCCGCCTTCGTCGTCAGCAGGTTCTGCATCCGCCGGAACCGGAACATGGCCTCTTCGATCGCCCGCGCGCGGTCGGCGTCTCCGTCCACCACGCCATCGAGATCGGAATCCGGCAGGAATCCCTGACTATCCACCACCAGCGGCGGCCGCAATTCGTCGAACCCGTTCGAGTCGTCGTACGCGAAGTGCGCGTCCGCCAGCAGATCACTCGTCAATTCGTAATACCGCCCGTCGGGTCGCTCGCCAACCAGTCGCAACCGCTGGTTCACGATCTGGTTCACCAGAAATTGCACATGGACATCAAGCGAACTGGAAGGCGGTGTCGCTAGCGGCCGCGTGACCGGCCCGGTCGGTGTGCCGGGACCCAGATTGAAATTGTCCAGCGGTCGAGCCAGCGCGCCCGGAATTCCTTGCAATGGGTTGTAAAAGTGTATGGGGTGATTGTCGGTATCACCGAGAGTTCCCGAATTCAGTGATACGCGCGTCGTCTCCACCGTATTGATGTTGATCCGCCCCGGAGTCTTGTTCCGCGCCGCGAGGATCACGCGCGACACGCGCGCCACCCGGCCCGGCGCGCTCCGGTTCTCGATCATCACCGCGAGGAAATTGTTCTCGATCCGCACCACGCCGTAGTGGATCATGCCGTCCGCGTCCGGCTGCGCGTTCCGCAGCGTGCCGAACGACTCGAACGGTGTACCCGCCTGGCCCCGGTGCAGGTCGTTCTCGTTCAGGAACCCGTCCGCATCGAGCC
>CAYUZD010000418.1:0-2934 GCA_964449475.1 uncultured Nitrospirales bacterium | reverse complement strand
CGATAGTACCTATGTTCACGTGCGGCTTCGTCCGCTCAAATTTCTCCTTGGCCATGGTGTCTCCTTCGTGTCCTTTCACCCGCGCGGACGTTGGCCGCGGCCCGGGACTGTCTGCTCCAAATCCGTCTCTATGCCTTCAACACGGCCGGCCTACCGGAACCGGTAGGTGCTGCCGCGCGCTTCCATAATCGCGTTCGCCACGTTCGTCGGAACGGGCTCGTAATGCTCAAACTCCATGCTGAACGACGCGCGGCCTTGGGTCTTGGACCGCAGATCGTTCGCGTACCCGAACATGTCGGCGAGCGGCACGTGCGCGAGCACTTTCTGGATCGAACCCTGCGCCTCCATCGTCTCCATCCGGCCGCGGCGCCCGTTGATGTCGCCGATCACGTCGCCCGTGTTCTCTTCCGGTGCCGTCACTTCGACCTTCATCACCGGCTCCAGCAGCACGGGCTGCGCCTTGGCCGCCGCTTCCTTGACCGCGATTGATCCCGCGATCTCGAACGCCATTTCGGACGAGTCCACCTCGTGGTAGCTGCCGTAGGTGAGCGAGACTTTCACGTCCACCATCGGGTAGCCCGAAATCGGCCCGCTCTCGAGTGCGTTCTTGCACCCCTTCTCGACGCCCGGGATGTACTCCCGCGGAATCACGCCGCCGACAATCTTCGATTCAAACACGAACCCGGTGCCCGGCGCGCCCGGCTCGACCGTGAGCACCACGTGGCCGTACTGCCCGCGTCCGCCCGACTGCCGCACGAACTTGCACTCGCCCTCGGCCGACGTTCGGATCGACTCGCGGTAGGCCACCATCGGCTTGCCGATGTTCGCCTCGACCTTGAACTCGCGCTTCATGCGATCCACCAGGATTTCCAGGTGAAGCTCGCCCATGCCCGCGATGATCGTCTGGCCGGTCTCGTGGTCCACCCGGACGCGGAACGTCGGGTCTTCCTCGGAGAGCTTGTTCAACGCGTCGGACAACTTGTCCTGGTCCGCCTTGGACTTGGGCTCGATCGCGATGTGCACCACCGGTTCCGGGAACACCGGACGCAACAACTCGACCGGGTACTTGAGGTCCGACAGCGTGTCGCCCGTCGTCACGTCCTTGCATCCGATCACCGCGCCGATGTCGCCCGCGCGCATCTCTTCGAGGTCCGTGCGGTCGTTCGCGTGCATCTCCAGCAGGCGGCCCAAGCGCTCCTTCTTCTGGGTCCGCGAGTTCATCACCTGCGTACCCTGCGTGAGCACACCGCTGTAGATCCGGATGAACGTCAACCGGCCCACGTGCGGATCGGTCAGGATCTTGAACGCGAGCGCCGAGAACGGCTCGTCGTCGGCCGGCTTGCGCGTCAGTTCCTTGTCGGTGCCGATCTCGTTGCCCACCACGGGCGGACAATCGACCGGGGACGGCAGGTAGTTCACGACCGCGTCCAGCATGAGCTGCACGCCCTTGTTCTTGAGCGCGGTGCCTGCGACGACCGGGTTGAACTTCGACGTGATCGTCGCCTTGCGGATGACGGGCTTCATCTCGTCCTCGGAGATGTCCTGTCCTTCCAGGTACTTCTCCATGAGCGCCTCGTCGAAATCCGCCAGCGCCTCGAGCAACAGGCCCCGCCGCTGCTCCGCTTCCTCGCGGAACTCGGCCGGGATCTCGCTCACCTCGGGCTTCTGATCGATTTCGTCGCCCGCCCACGCGTACATCCGCATGCCCACCAGATCGATCACGGCGCGGAACTTGTCTTCCGCGCCGATCGGCATCTGGATGGGGACAGCGTTCGCGCCCAAGCGTTCGCGCATCGAGCGCACGGCTTTGTCGAAATCCGCGCCGATGCGGTCCATCTTGTTGATGAACGCCATGCGCGGCACGCCGTACTTCTCGGCCTGGCGCCAGACGGTTTCGGATTGCGGCTGCACGCCCGCCACCGCGTCAAACACCGCGACGGCGCCGTCCAGCACGCGAAGGCTTCGCTCGACTTCGGCCGTGAAATCCACGTGGCCCGGGGTATCGATGATGTTCACCCGGTGTCCGTTCCATTCGCACGCGGTGGCCGCAGACGTGATCGTGATGCCGCGCTCCTGCTCCTGCTCCATGTAGTCCATGGTCGCCGTGCCCTCGTGGACTTCGCCCACGCGGTGCAACCGGCCGGAGTAATACAAGACGCGTTCGGTGACGGTGGTCTTGCCGGCATCGATGTGGGCCATAATCCCGATATTGCGGACTTTATCCAACGAGTACTTCCGCGCCACGGCTCGTGTTCCTTTATCCTTCGCTCGGCGCGCGGAAAAACCGCGTCCGCACGCCCTACACTTGTCAGTCAACACGAGCGCACGCGGGGACGGTCCGTTCCCTCGCGACGTTGGCCCACCGATTACAGATTCAACTGTCGACGGCGAAGAAAGCTTCGCGCCTGACAATCGTCTCTCTGGTGCGCTCGCTTGCCTTCACCTGAGTCCTCGAACTTGCTACCTCAAACCACTTGCCTTAGTACCGGAAATGGGCGAAGGCCTTGTTGGCCTCGGCCATTTTGTGCGTGTCTTCGCGCTTCTTGATCGTGTTGCCCTGGCGGTTGTAACAGTCCACAATCTCGCCCGCCAGCCGCTCGCGCATCGTCTTCTCGCCGCGGTTCCGCGCGAAATCGATGATCCACCGGAACGCGATCGCCTGCCGCGTCGCCGGCGCGATCTCCACCGGCACCTGGTACGTCGCGCCGCCCACGCGCCGCGACTTCACGTGCAGCAGCGGCTTCGCGTTGTCCACCGCCTTGTCAAACACATGCAGCGGATCTTCGCCCGCCGTCCGCTTGCGAATGATGTCCAGCGCGCCGTACACGATCGCTTCGGCCGTGCTCTTCTTGCCGTCGCTCATCACCGCGTTGACAAACTTCGCCAGCGTCACGCTGTTGTATACCGGATCCGGAAGCGTGCTCCGCTTCTCGG
>CAYUZD010000417.1:0-2937 GCA_964449475.1 uncultured Nitrospirales bacterium | reverse complement strand
AGGGCTGCGCCAGCCCGCTGCTCAGCGGCCTGCGCGACGGCCTCGACCCGCTCGAGGACGTCGCCGGATGGATCGCCACCGCCATTGTCGACGAGCCGCCGCTCGCGCTCACCGAGGGCCGCATCATCCGTCCCGGCCACGACGCCGAACTCGACCGCGTCCGCGAACTCGTCACCGGCGGGCGCGACTGGATCGCGAAACTCCAGCGCGACGAGTGCGAAAAAACCGGCATCCCCAAGATCAAAATCGGATACAACAAAATTTTCGGCTACTACCTCGAAGTCACGAAGTCCAACGTCCACCTCGTCCCGCCGCACTACGAACGCAAACAGACGCTCGTCAATGCCGAGCGCTACATCACGCCCGAGCTCAAACAGCGCGAGGAGGAAATCGTCTCCGCGCAGGAGCGCATGGAGCAGCTCGAATACGGCCTCTTCGCCGCGCTGCGCGACCGCATCGCGGCCGAGGCCACGCGCATCCACGAGACCGCCTCGCGCGTCGCGGAACTCGACGTATTGCTCTCGCTCGCCGATGTCGCCGTCACGAAGAGTTACTGCAAGCCGCGCGTGGACGACTCCGGCGTCATCCGCATCCGCGACGGCCGCCATCCCGTCGTCGAGGACCTCATGCGCGCCGGCGACTTCGTCCCGAACGACCTCGTGCTCGACCCGGCCCGCGCCTCGATGCTCATCGTCACCGGGCCGAACATGGCCGGCAAATCGACCTATCTGCGCCAGGCCGCCCTCATCGCGCTCATGGCGCAAATCGGTGCGTTCGTTCCCGCGCTCGAGGCCCAGATCGGCGCCGTCGACCGCATCTTCACCCGCGTCGGCGCGTCGGACAACCTCGTCCGCGGCGAATCGACGTTCATGGTCGAGATGATCGAAACCGCCAACATCCTCAACGCCGCCACGGACCGCAGCCTGCTGGTGCTCGACGAGATCGGCCGCGGCACGAGCACCTTCGACGGCATTAGCATTGCCTGGTCCGTCGCCGAGCATATCCACAACCAGATCGGGGCGAAGACGCTCTTCGCCACGCACTACCACGAACTCACCGAACTCGCGCGCCAACTCGAACACGCCAAAAACGTCAACGTCGCCGTGCGCGAATACGGCGGCAAGGTCGTCTTTCTCTACCGCATCGTCGACGGCGGCGCCGACCACAGCTACGGCATCCAGGTCGCCAAACTCGCCGGCCTCCCACGCGACGTTATCGCCCGCGCCCGCGACGTCCTGCAAAATCTCGAATCCGGAAACGCCGGCGCCCTCGGCATCTCCGAACAGATGTACCTGTTCGGCCCGCCCCAACCCGCCGAAGCGCCCGGGAGCAGCGCCGTCGAACAGGAACTCCGCACCGTCGACCCCGACACCCTCTCCCCGAAAGAGGCGCACGAAGTCCTCTATCACCTCAAAGAACTACTCGGCCGCAAAAAAAACTGAACCCGCGAACCGCAGCCACGGATTCAACGGATTTAACGGATCATCCGGATCGTTCGCCCCATACCCTTGTCATCCTGAGCAAAGCTAAGGATCTCGCCCACCGATCGCCCCACCCCGAAGAAAGCAAAAAACCGCGCACTCATTCCTGAGCACGCAGTCCAAAAAACTGTTCCCTATCGATCGTTCACCGAATCGGCCCCGCTTCACACCAGAACCTGATCCGCTAAATCCGCCCGATCCGTCAAATTCGTGGCCGCCCTTCGTCAGATCCCGTGCTGCTTCCGCACGTCCTGGATATGCGCCCACACCCCCGCGCTCACCTCTTCCTCCCGAATCCGGTTGAACAGCGCCCGCAAGATCTCCTTCTCCTTCCCGCTGATTCCGCCGTCCCGCGTCGCGATCTGCAGCAGCGTCGTCAGTTCCTTCTCGTCCAGCGTCCCGTCGTCGGCGTACATCACCAGCGAGGCATACGCCAACTCCACCGAACTCCGGTCCGGTGTCGGCTCGCCCGCGCCGCGCTCTTGCCGCTTCGATTTCATCCCGCCCTACCGTCCTTCCCGACAACCCATCCGTGCATCATACGACAATCCCGCTGGATTTGGAACCGGCGAGCGGCAACGGCGTACTCAGTCTGCCAAAGTGCCCTTCACCGTCTGCACCGGCCGGATGAACGTCGAGATGTCGACCTCGATCCCCTCGCCCGCCGGACGCACTACCAGCGTCTCCGTGTGCGGGCCCTGGATGTACCGCAGCGTCAGCTCCAACCCGCCGCCATCGAGCCACCGGTACGCCGCGGCCACCTTAAACGGCGGCAGGCCCATCAGCGCGTTCTTCGCCACCGACACGAGATACGGCCCGCGCCGGTCGGTCTTCGAGAGAACCCACTCGCCCGCGCCCGCCGGGATCGTGTACTCCCCGAGATCATCTGACAGCGTCACCTCGCACTTGCCCCGCCCGAACTCGAACCCGATGCTCCGGATGCCGCGCTCGTTCGCCTCGAGCGCGAACGTCTTCCCGGACAGCGCCGGCTCCAACGCCGTGTCCCGGTTCCCGTCCGGCACGGGCAACGCGAGGCCCTCGAGTTGCCGCCGCAGCGCCGCGACGCCGTCCGGGTCCGCCGGCAGCGCGCCGTCGTGCATCGCGGGCAGCAGGTGCTCCCACACCAGATCGAGAATGCCCTGCATGTTGCTCGTCATCGACGTGATCGCGAGCACCGCGTCCCGTTCGGGCATCACGACAATGTACTGGCCAAACGCGCCGTCACCGCGGTACGCGCCGTTCCGGCACCGCCACATCTGGTAGCAGTACCCCTGGTGCCAGTCGCTCGTCGCGCGTTCCTCTGCCGGGCGTTCCGGTTCCTGCTGAATGTGCGCCGTGGACGCCTCCGCGACCCAGCCCTCCGGCAGGATCCGCTTTCCGTCCCACACGCCGTCCTGCAGGAACAACTGCCCGAACTTCGCCATGTCCTCCGTGTGCAGCCGCAGCCCCCACCCGC
>CAYUZD010000416.1:0-2957 GCA_964449475.1 uncultured Nitrospirales bacterium | reverse complement strand
TCGAGCGGCCGCGGCGTGCACCAGGTGACGCACGGCGAGCGGACGCTGCAGGCGGTGAGCTACGCGCGCGACCCGCGGCTGATGGCGTTCGCGGCGACGGATCCGCTGCACCCGGGCGACGTGTTCGTCGCGCAGATCGACGGCGCGAAAGAAGTGCGCGTGTCGAAGCTGAACGACGCGTGGCTCGACGGACTGACCCTGTCGGCACCGGAGCGGTTGACGTGGACAGTGCAGGACGGGACGGAGATCGAGGGCTGGCTGATGAAGCCGGTGGGGTACGCGCCGGGGACGACGTATCCGATGGTGTTGAAGATTCACGGCGGGCCGCACAGCGCGTACGGCAACTACTGGTTCGACATGTTCCATGTGCTGTCGAACGCGGGGTTCTTCGTGCTGTACCCGAACCCGCGCGGATCGAGCGGCTACGGCCACGCATTCGAATACGCGACCCGCGGGCGGTGGGGCGAACTCGATTCCGAGGACTTTCTGCGCGGCGTGGACGCGGCGCTCGCGGCGAACGGCGACATCGACCCGGAACGGATTGGCGTGTCAGGCGGGAGCTACGGCGGATTCATGACGGCGTGGCTGACGGCGACGACGGACCGGTTCGCGTGCGCGAACGCGTCGCGGATGATCAGCAACTGGGAGAGCTGGTACGGGTCGTCCGACGCGCAGCGGCTGACGGAATACGAGTTCGGCGGCGAAGCGTGGGAGGCGCGGGAGGTGTATCGCCGGCTGAGCCCAGTGAGCTTCGTCGAGAACGTGTTCACGCCGACGCTGATTGTGCAGTCGGAGAACGACTACCGCACGCCGATGGTGGACGCGGAACAGTGGTACATGCTGCTGAAGAAGCGCGGCGTACCGGCGGAACTGGCGCGGTATCCGCGGTCGACGCACGATCTGAGCCGGACGGGCGAGCCTTGGCTGCTGGTGGATCGGCTGAACCGGATCCCGTCGTGGTTTACGCACTGGCTGATTGACGAGAAGCTGACACGAACGCAGGCGAAAGAGCGTTGGGGCGCGAGGAATGTGCTGAACCTGACGATGCTGAAGAACCTTGAGTACCGCGTGACGGCGAGCGAGTACGAGCCAGTACCGCTGAAGGATGGGTGGTACAACGTCGAAATGTCCCGCGAAAAGCGGTACTACGCGTACGCAACGGACAGTGTTGGGTTTGGGGATATCGACGGCGACGGCGACAAGGACGCGGCAATCGTGATCGTGTCAAGCGGGGGCGGTAGCGGGAGTTTCGAGGATCTGGTGTTGGTGCGGAACGACGATGGTCGGCCGGCGCCGATGCGGGGCGAATTTCTGGGCGATCGCGTGAAGGTGGAGTCAATCGACGTGGGGAACGGCGAGGTGAGGGTGGAGTTGATCCAGCACGGGCCCGGCGATGCGATGTGTTGTCCGACCGAGAGGGCGGTGAGGCGGTTCGTCGCGGACGGGGGTGAGTTGCGGGAGGTCGAGGAGTAGGGTGGCAACCCGGGGGTCTGCGCTTCGCCTCGACCCCCGGCCAACGTCTGTCAACCCTTCGGGTCAACTGCATTGACTTGGATGAATGTTGGAACATCGTATGTTGTAAGGATAACGGCATCATGAAGGACTTGTTGGCTGAGCGAGAGGCATTTGTGGCGCTGCTGCGTGCGTCGGTGCGGCTGACGGCGGAGGTGGAGGCGCTGCTGGCGGAGCACGGATTGTCGGAGCCGCAGTTCAACGCGCTGCGGATTGTGCGCGGGGCGGGGCCGAAGGGGCTGCCGGTGCGGCAGATTGCGGAGCGGCTTATCACGCGGCAGCCGGACGTTACGCGGCTGGTGGACCGTCTGGACGAGGCGGGACTGGTGACGCGGCGGCGGTGCGAGGAGGACCGTCGGGTAGTGTATGTGGTGCTCACGGCGAAGGCGCGGGCGGTACTTGGGAAGCTGGACGGGCCAGTAGACACGTTGCACCGGAAGCAGTTCGAGGGATTTTCGCCGAGCGAGCTGCGGCGGCTTTCGGCGTTGTTGGGGAAGGTTTGTGAGGGGAGGGGGTAGGGTGGTGGCGATGGGATGATGAGTACGATTACGATGCCGAGTACGAGATTGGAGAGCGGGACGATGGGTGGGGTATTGACTGGGAAACTGTGGGTTTGCGCGGGGCGGGAATAGGGTTAGACAAATAGATGTTTGAACATATATCGTTACAACAGTAAATAACTCACGGACGTTGGGGAGAAAGGAGCAGGCCATGATGAAGGTGCGCAGGAGCGAGGAGCGGGGCCACGCCGACCACGGGTGGCTGGATTCGTTTCACACGTTTTCGTTCGCGGATTACCACGATCCCGAGCACATGGGGTTCCGCGGGCTGCGGGTGATCAACGAGGACCGCGTCGCGGCGGGCATGGGGTTCGGGATGCACGGGCACCGCGACATGGAGATCCTGACGTATGTTGTGGAGGGCGCGCTGCAGCACCGGGACAACATGGGCAACGGCGAAGTGCTGCGTCCGGGCGAGATCCAGCGGATGAGCGCGGGCCGGGGCGTGATGCACAGCGAGTTCAATGCGTCGAAGACCGAGCCGGTGCACCTGCTGCAGATCTGGATCCGCCCCGCGGAACACGGGATCGATCCGGGATACGAGCAAATCCGAATCGGCGGAGACGCGACGCCCGAGACGCTGCACCTGATCGCGTCGCCTGATGGTGTGCCGGGAAGCGTGCGGATTCACGCGGACGCGAGATTGTTTCGCGGGTTGATCACGGCGGGCGACCGCGTGGCGCATGCGGTCGATCCGGCGCGGCACGCGTACGTGCAGGTCGTGTCCGGGGACCTCGAGGTCAACGGCGAGACGCTGCGCGCGGGCGACGGCGCGGCGGTGAGCGGCGAGAGGGGATTGACGTTCGCGACGCCGGACTACGCGGAGTTTTTGGTGTTTGACCTCGCGTAGGGGTATCCACTAGCGTCAACGCGCCGTCTGCGAGG
>CAYUZD010000415.1:0-2970 GCA_964449475.1 uncultured Nitrospirales bacterium | reverse complement strand
CAGACTAGCCCAGGGCAGAGCAAAGCGTCGCCCTGGGTTCGGACCGTCAATTGATCGGAGAGCCCTGAAAGGGCGATCTAGGGTTTTGTTAGAACTTGTAGTAAGAATCGACTCACCGATTTACCCTCGAAACAACTCCGAAGCTTTCGTCACTCGCCCGATACGCTCTCCGCTCACATCCGATACAATCTCCCCATGACTCGATGCCTCGCGTTCACGCTACTCGGCGCCGCGCTCCTCCCCACCTCGACCGCCTCCGCGGAGTCACACACGCTCCGCGTCTTGTCGTTCAACATCTGGCGCGGAGGCGCCGCCGGCGGCCAACCGCTTGAACAAACCGCCGAAGTGATCCGCGCCGCACGCGCCGACATCGTCGGCATCCAGGAAGCGCACGCGCCCGGCAACGTCGATCGCGCGCCCGAGCTCGCCGCGATCCTCGGCTGGCACCATCTCGCCCAACCCGATCGCACCGCAATCCTGAGCCGTCACGCCATCACGGGCCCCATCGGAGATCTCGGCGCGACAGTCGACTTACCAAACGGGAACCGCGTGCGCTTCTTCAACGTCCACTACCTGCACGCTCCGTATCAGCCCTACCAACTCCTCAACATCCCCTATGAAGATGGCCGCTTCATCAAAACCGAATCCGAAGCCATCGAAGAAGCGAAACGCGCACGCGGCGCCGAAACCGATCGCCTCGTCGAAGCCCTCGCGCCGTTCCTTGCACAACGCGAAGTCGTTGTCGTCACCGGAGACTTCAATGAACCGTCGCATCTCGACTGGACTCGCCGAGCCGCACGCCGCAACCTCGTGCCGATCCCCGTCCGGTGGCCTGCGACCGCCGCGCTCATGGATCTCGGTTTCACCGACACCTACCGCGCCGTCCACCGAAACGAGACCCGCCGCCCCGGACACACCTGGACCCCCACCACCGCCCCCACTGACCCGGCTGACCGCCACGATCGCATCGACTTCGTCCTCGTCGCCGGGCACATCCGCGTCGTCTCCACCGAAATCGTCGGCGAATCTCCCGACACCTCGGACCTCGTCGTCACCCCGTACCCCAGCGACCATCGCGCCGTAGTCTGCGAAATCGAACTGCCCCGCTAGCCCCCTGTGTGCCACGCTTAAGCGGGGTTCAGCTTAAGCGTGCTCCCGCAACCTACTCCCTCACCGCATCCCCCGGCACGCCCACCCGCAAATTCGCCGGCATCTCGCGCTCCGAATCCGTCAGGAATCCGTCCCCGTTCGCATCGATCAACTGCGACCCGAACACGTCGCGCACGCCGATGTACTTCCCGCTCGGCTCAAACGCGTGCATCCGCCCTGTCCACGAGTCCATCCCCACATCCACCCGCACATACTCATTCACCAACCCGTGCCGGAACTCCGCCAGGTCCTGCGCGCCGCCCACGAACATGTGCTCCCAGTCCTTCACGATCGGCTCGGTCAAGTCCAGCCAGCTCCCGCCGCCCGTGATCACGTAATGCACGTGCTCCTGGTACCCCCGCTCATACTCGTGCGTGTGGCCGCTGAACACTGCATCGACGCCGTACTTCTCGAGCAGCGGCACCAGCTTCGCGCGCAACATCTCGTCGCCGTCGATCCACAACTCGCAATACGGCGGCACGTGGATGAACAGGAACGTGAACCGAGCGGACTGGGCCGCCTCCGATTTCAGGTCGCCCTCCAGCCACGTGTCGATGTCCGCCTCCATCGTCCCGAAATCGATGCACACGAAATGCACTCCGGCATAGTCGAACGAAAAACTCCCCCAGCCCGGATCCATCCCCGGCCGGTCCTTGCTCGGCATGTCCGCGAACTTCCGGATCACGTCGTCCCGGTCCGGTTCGTGGTTCCCCCACGCGATGAAGTACGGCACGCTCTGCCCCAAAAACTTCGCGACCCGATCCAGGAAAAACCGCCGCGTGTCCGTGTAGTCCCCGCCGTCTTCCGCGAGGTCACCCGACGTCAGCGCGATATCGACCCCGCTCTCCGCCATATGCCGCATCATGGTCTTCGTCGGCTCGAGGATATCCTCCGCGTACGCCCCCTTGTTCTCGCCCTGACTGTCCGACCACACGCCGAAGCTGAACGGTTCCGGCCCGGCCGGCGCCGTGCGAAACGTCCGTGCCTGCGACGGCGCCTGGCCTTCGGTTACCACGCGGAACGTATACGTCGCGCCCGGCCGCAGTCCGGTCAGCACCGCCTTGAAAATGTGCGACCCAAACCCCGAATCCACCGACACTGCCTCGGCCGACCCTGAAAAATCCGCGCGCAACCCGTACTCCACCCGCGCGCGTTCCGCCTCCACCGATTCCCACATGATTGTGATGCCGTCCGGCTTCACATTCTGCAAATACGGTGCCGTCAACCACCCCGCCTCGTGTCCAGCCGCCGGCGAAGCCGCAACCACCCCACCCGCCAACATCACCCAGAAAAAATTCCGCATAGTCCACTCCATGCAGCCAATTCCCGCGTCATCCTGAGCGATAGCGATGGATCCCGTCAACCCGCGACAGCGTGCCGCGCCTAAGCTGGACTTCGCTTAGGCGTGGCACCCGGATTACGGTTTGTTGGCAAATTCGGCGACGATTTCGGTGAGTTCTTTGCGCAGCGATTCTGTCAGGGCGGCCTGAAGTTTTTCGATTTGTTGTTGCTGTGTGTCCGTCTCGGACATTTCGGGCATGGCCCAGAGGCCGACGTGTACGGTGTGGACGTTGCCGTCGGGGCCGACGATGGTGGTTTGCGGGATGCCGTCGACCTGATACTGGCCCGCGACGCGGCCGCCCTTATCGAGCGCGACGGTGACGTCGAGCTCCATCGATTCGAGGAAGGCCTTGATGTCGGCGGGTTCCTCGTCGAGATCGACGCTGATGAGGACCACGCCCTTTTCGGCGAACTCCTTCGAGACACTGCTGAGGACCGGCATGGCGATGCGGCAGGGTCCGCACCAGGTGGCCCAGAAAT
>CAYUZD010000414.1:0-2986 GCA_964449475.1 uncultured Nitrospirales bacterium | reverse complement strand
GTTCCAGATCAGCGACGAACTGTGCGACAAGTTCGGCTACGCCAAGATCACGAAGAAAGACAAGGCGAAGATCTTCGGCCTGAACGCCGCGAAGATCTACGGGCTCGATCCCGAGGCGAAGCTGAAGGAGATCTCCGAGGACGGCCTGCAGAAGTTCAAGCTGAAGTACACACAGCTCGGCGGCGAACGCGACAACCGCGTGCCCGGCTGGGTCCGCGACGATACCCGCGCGTAACGCGACGTAGCATGAGCGGCCCGCCCATGCGCACTGTGCGCAACAGGTCGTAGGGGCGGGGCCCTGTCCCCGCCCTGCATCGATCGCGCGAGTGACACGGGCGGCCACGGGGGACCGCCCCTACACGATTAGTTCGGGAGCCCGCGTAGCATGATCACGGCCGCGGCGACGATCATGACGCCGCCCGTGACACGTTCGGCGAGTTTTCCCGGCGGCAGCAGTTTTTCGATCAGCACGAACCCCGTGATCGCCGCGATCCAGATCAGGTTCATCACGCCGCCGACAAACAGCAGCAGCATCAGCACCCAGCAGCAGCCGAGACAGAACGCGCCGTGCCGCGCGCCCATGAGAAACGCGCCGAGCTTACCCGCGCGCCAGTGCTCGTGCAGGTACGCGATCGGGCCGCGGCAATGCGAGAGGCACGCGTTCTTCCACGGGGTCACCTGATAGATACCGGCGGCCGCGAGCAGCGCCGCGCCGAGATACGGGCTCGTCGTGACCATCATCGGCGAGAGCAGCGCGGCCTCGTCGAGCCCCCACTGCGCGAACGTCGCGGCGACGCTGAACGCGGTCCACACGGCGAGATACCCCGAAACGAACCCCGTCGTGGACAGGTACGGCACGCGGCCCTTCGCGCGGTGCATCGCGGCGTAGAGCAGGATTGTGGGCGCCGCGCTCGGCAGCATCATCCCCACCATCATCACCGCCCACATGACCACCATCATCGTGAAGTACGGCGCGTTCCACACGGGCACCGCGCCCATGTACATGCCTTCCATCCCCGGCATGTCGCAGATGCCCGCGGCCATGTCGCGCGCCATATCGACAAGGTAGACCCACGACAGGCCCGTCGCACCGGCAAGCCCCGCCCCAATCAGCAGCCGGTCGCGCGTGAGGAACGCCGCCAACGCGCCGGCGCCCGGTTGCGGACTATCGGACAACGCCGCTCTCGGTCAGGTCGAGCCGCGCGAGGTGCGTGTGCGTCTCGTTGAGGTTGAGCTTGACGCCCGCCTTCGACTTCGTCTTGCCGCTCGCGACCTCCGCGATCGTGAACTCGAATCCGTCCGGCAGGCAGATCTGCGCCCGGCTCGTCTCGCCGGTCACCTTGTTGCGGATCGGCTCGACCTCCGTGTCGATCAGGCCGGGCACGCGGATGGTCGCCGTGCGCCGCGGGATGTCCGCGACGAACTCGATGGGTTTGAACAGCGGCTCGAGCGGCTTGGTCACGGTCGATGCGAAGACCTGGATGAACGTCGAGCCGGGCTCGGACGCCTGCCCGGAGAGTATCTGGAGCAACGCCTCGCGCTGCCGCGCGTCGGCCCGCTCGTCGATGATCGCCTGGCACGTCGCGTTCCCCTCGTGCACCGCGCCCGGCCAGTGGAACAACGCGACCCAGTTCAAGCCATCCAGCTTTACGTCGCCGAAGTGGCCGGAATCGATGTGCATCGCGCCGATGGCTTCGCACTGGCGGTGCGTCGGCATCGCGTTGAACTGGCACGGACACCCATAGTCGCAGTTGCAGTTGGTGATAGATGGGCCGGACATGCGCCAATTGGTCGGGGCCATGGGTCGTGCCTCCTATGCCATGGGTACGAACGGCGATTGTAGGCGATTTCGCGGTGAGAGGAAACCCCTCGTCGGTTATCCGCCAGATCTCTCCGATATCACCGCTGTTTCCAGCAACTCCAGCATCGTTTCGAGTTCGGTCTGGGTCGTAACCAGCGGGGGCCAAAGATAAAGCACACTGCCTAGCGGGCGCGCGAAAAGGCCAGCCGCGAGCGCGCGGTTTGACACGCGGCGCGCGAACTCGGCCCCGCCGGCTTCCGGCTTGATCGAGATCATGCCGATCATCCCGAGCGTCTTGTAGAACGCGACGGCCTCATGCCGCGCCAACCGCGCCATGCCCTCCGCCAACTGGACGGATCGCGCAGCGACGTTGTCCATGACGTTCTCGGACTCGAACGCGTCGAGGAACGCGAGCGCCGCCGCGCTCGTGATGGGATTGCCGCAAAACGTATGGCCGTCGTAAAACGTCTTGTCTTCGCCGGGGCCGCCGCGGAACGCTTCGTAGATCTCGCCGGTCGCGATCGCGGCGCTCATCGGCAGCGTGCCGCCGGTCAGCGCCTTGCCGAGGCACAGGATGTCCGGGACGATGCCGGCGAGGTCGCAGGCGAACCGCGCGCCCGTGCGGCCGAACCCAACCGCAATCTCGTCCGCGATGAGCAGAATCCCGTAGCGGTCGCACAAGTCGCGCACGCGGCGCAGATACTCCGGATGATAAATCCACATGCCCGCCGCGCCCTGGCACAGCGGCTCGAGGATCACCGCGGCGATCTCGTTCGCGTGCGACTCGACGATGCGCTCCATCTCCGCGAACGCCCCGATCGCATGCGCGCGATCCGCGGCATCGTCGGGATTGCCGCGGCGGAACGGCGTCGGCGCGACCAGCGATCGCACGACCGCGCCGTCGAACGGCGTATGAAACCCCGGCACATACCCCACGCCGACCGCGCCGAGCGTGTCGCCGTGATATCCCTCCTGCAGCGCGACGAACCGCGTGCGGCCGCGGACGCCCCGGTTGTACCAGTACTGCAACGCCATCTTCAGCGCGGCCTCGGTCGCGCTCGCGCCGTCCGCGGCGAAATAGACGCGGTTGAGATCGCCCGGGCAAAACTCCGCGAGCCGCGCGGCGAGCTTGACCGCGAGCGGATGCGTGAGGTTGCCGAGGATGCTGTGTTGCAGGATGCCGGC
>CAYUZD010000413.1:0-2988 GCA_964449475.1 uncultured Nitrospirales bacterium | reverse complement strand
TGGAGCGGGAGACGGGATTTGAACCCGCGACCTCAACCTTGGCAAGGTTGCACTCTACCACTGAGTTACTCCCGCGCGGTAGGGGGAAAGGCTAGCAAAGGCCGCGCGCGCGAGTCAAGCGATCGGGGCATCTGGCAGGGGGCGGCTGGTGAGCGCGCGTAGGCGGAACGCCCGCGCCCTTGGTGTGCGCTGAGTGCATCGCGAGGGCCGTGGTTGGGTGGTGTGCGAGATCCTTCGCGTTGCTCAGGATGACCGTGGAGGGGTGCGCTGCCGGAGGCGAGTTGTTATACTCGCGGAAGCGGGACCGGCGCGGGTTCGGGGCTGAATTCTCCGGAGGAATTCCGGATCGCGTGCTGGCGCAGGGGTGGCGAAGGTTTCCGCTGCGGGGGCTGAATGAAGGCGCGTTCGGGGGAAGGCGCTGCATCCACGACTGTAACTGACTCGTCGCGCTCGATCCGTCTCGGGCTCGCGGCGTGGGTCGTGTTCGCCGTCGTCGCCGTCGCCGTGCGCGGTGTTCGCTGGGACGAGGCCTACGAACACGCGCAAATCCTCGCGCGAGACGTGTCCTACCCGCACTCGCACCCGCTTTACCGCTATGTCCACAACGGGTTCAGCCTGCAAACCTATCTCGCCGCGGCCGTCGTCGCCGTCGCGCCGCAGCCCGTCGTCCTGTGCGGCATTCGAAACGTCCTTTTCGTGCTCGCGAGCGTCGTTCCCGCGTACCTCTTCGCCGGCCGGCTCACCGGTGACGCGCTCTGGGCGCACGCCGCCGCGCTGCTGACGCTGAACGGCACGCTGCTCGAGTTCGACAGCAGTTACCCCACCGCCGTCTGGCCGAACACGTTCACCAACGGCCACCTCGGCGGCGGATACATGCTCCTGACGTTATATATGGTGCTCGCGCATCGTCCGCGCGCCGGACTGTTCCTGCTCGGCCTCGCCCCCGCCGTTCATATCGGTCAGCTCCCCGCGATCGCCGGCGTCTGCGCGTTGTTCATCGCATGGCGACTCGTCCGCGGCGGGCGGACGGAATTCGTTCGCGCGATCCCGTGGGGCATCGCGGGCCTCGCCATCTGCCTCGGGTTTGCCGGAGTAATGCGCCTCTTCCATGTATCCGATCCGGGACCCCCGCCCGACGCGGAACAGGTCCACGCGATCTGGCAGGGATACACATCGTACTTCGACCCGCACCGCCAATTCCCTCCGGCGAACGCGCACGTCGCCGCCGGATTGACGCTGCTCCTCGGCGCGGGCATCGCGATCGTCCGCGGCGAATCGGAACCGCTTTGGCGGTGGCTGTTCGTCTACAGCGCGATCGTCGCCGCAACGGTCTGGTCGATCGTCGCCGTGCACGCCGCGCTCGGTCCCGACATCCCCTTCCTGCTCATTGGCTGGATGCCGTACCGCCTCCTGAACCTGCTCCCGCCCATACTGCTCGTCACGCTTATTGGCATTCTCGCGCGCGGGAACAGCTGCTGGATTCTCGGCGCCGCGCTCGCCGTTGCCGCGGCGGCGACGGCCCTTCATTGGAGCGGCATCGGATTCATCGACCGGTACTTCGCCTCGGGAGAATTCATCGTCTTCGTCCTCGCCGGCGCCGCTGTTGTCCAGATAGCCTCTGAGCCGGGCATCGGCTCACGGTTTCGCGCCGCTTGGCTGGTCACCGCGTCAGCCGGGCTCCTGGCGCTGGCCTTCGTGCATCAATGGGGTGCGGCCTGCACCGTGCTCGGCGCCGTCGCCGAATACATCGCATTGCGCGCCGGTGCCGTGCGGCTGCCCGCGTTTCCACGTCCGTTGGCAACGGCCGCATGCGCGGTTCTCGCTGCCCTGCTTCTCGTGAGCGAGGTCCGTGCCCGCGAGCATCTGCCCCGGTCCGCCTTCGACGCTGAAGTCGCCGCCACCCTCGCGGATCGCGGCCAGCCCGACGCGCTCCTGCTCGCGCACCCCTACGAATTCCTCCTGCAGGTGCGCACCGGGCATCCCGTCCTCGTCGAGACCGCCACCGCCTCGCTGATGAGCTATCTCCCCGAGCTCGGCCCCGGCATCCAGCAGACCTACCTCGACCTCTACGGCATCCGCTTCGACCAGCCGCCGACCGCCGGCCGGAACGCGTGGAAATCGCTCTGGCAGCAGCGCACGAAACACGAATGGAACACGCTCGCGGAGCGGTACCAGTTCGACTACGTCGTCGCGCCCGCGCCGCTCGTGCTGGATTTGGATCGCGTCGCCACGGGGGACTCGGCGGCGCTGTATCGGGCTCGTGCCATTCGCGAGCCTTAACAGAGGGATCGGGGGAGGCAACATGAAAATCGGGATCATTGGCGCGGGTATCTCGGGGCTCGCCGCAGCGTACCGGCTCGCCGGACAAGGTCACGACGTCGAGGTCTTCGAGGCCTCGCCGTTCACCGCCGGTCTCGTCTCCAGCTTCGACCTCGACGGCACGACGGTCGAGAAGTTCTACCACTTCCTCTGCCGAGGCGACGACGCCTACGTCGCGCTCGCGACCGAACTCGGCCTCGGCCATCGCATCAAGTGGGTCCCCGGCACGACCGGCTTCTACCACGACGGCCGCGAGTACGGCTTCACCACGCCGCTCGACCTGCTCCGCTTCTCCGCCATCCCGTTTTCGCAGCGCGTCCGCTTCGGTCTGTTCGCGCTCGAGTCCCGCGCGCGCGAGGAGTGGGCGCAACTCGACGAACTCCGCGCGAAGCCCTGGCTCACCGATCGCCTCGGCAAGCGCACCTACGACGTGGTCTGGCACCCGTTGCTCGAAATGAAGTTCGCCGAACTCCACTCCCAAATCTCCGCCGCCTGGGTCTGGCACCGCATCAGCCGCGTCGCCAAGTCCAAGGGCATGCTCGGCTACTTGGATGGCGGCTCGAACCTCTTCTACAGCACGCTCGTCGATGCCATCCGCGATCGCGGCGCGCGCATTCACACCGGCCGGCCCGTCCGCCGCATCCTCGAGACCGGCGGCCGCGTCCACGG
>CAYUZD010000412.1:0-2998 GCA_964449475.1 uncultured Nitrospirales bacterium | reverse complement strand
CGCTGCCGCAACCGGGCGCGAGCGTCGCCCAATACGTCGTCTGCGTCGGCGATCGTAAGTTTGAAGCGGGCCGGTTCTCGCCCGAGTCGCTCTCGGCGGGCGTGCCGGTCGAGATCATGCTGCCGCCGCGCGCGGGCGACGAAGCGCCGGACATTGCCTTCGTCGATCTGTTCACCGGCCGCGAGAAAAGGCTGTCCGATTACCGGGGCCAGGTCGTCCTGCTCGACTTCTGGGCGGCGTGGTGCGCCCCGTGCCAGGAGGCGATGAAGACGAACCACGAAATCCTGTCGCGGCGCAAGCGCGAGTGGGCAGGCAAGGCCGTGATCCTCGCGCTCAACATCGACGACGACATCGACGACGGCCGCCGCCGCATTCGCGAGCGCGACTGGACCAATCTCGATAACGTGTTCAGCGCGGCCGGCGACCAGACCGGCTGGAACTCGCTCGCGCCGCGGGTCTACGGCGTCGACGGTATCCCGACCGCGCTCCTGATCGACGAGAACGGCGTCATCCAGTGGCGCGGGAATCCCAACAGCCTCGATATCGAGCGGGCGATAGACGATTTGCTCCCCTAAGTATTCCCGACGGTCCCCTCTGGCGCGCCATGCGCCGTGTCGGGTACGATGGGGCCGGTGCCACCATCACAGGGA
Organism: uncultured Nitrospirales bacterium; assembly: GCA_964449475.1. GTDB lineage: Bacteria > Hydrogenedentota > Hydrogenedentia > Hydrogenedentales > VFKU01. The sequence continues at coordinate 2,348 of CAYUZD010000412.1, read as the reverse complement.
GACCTGCCTACATGCTTAGTTCTTGTGTACGCCCGTTGGGCCTCGCGTTCGCGCTCGCTATCGCGCCCGTCGCGATGTCCGAAGACGTTTCCTTCACCAAGGACGTCCTGCCGATCCTCCAGGCCAAGTGCCAGGAATGCCACCGGCCCGGCCAGATGGCGCCGATGTCGCTGATGACGTTCGAGGAAGTCCGCCCCTGGGCGAAATCGATTCGCGAGAACGTCAGCGCCGGCAAGATGCCGCCGTATTTCGCCGACAAGGCGTCGCTGCCGATGAAGCACGACATGAGCCTCTCCGACGAACAGAAGGCGACGCTGATCTCCTGGCTCGACGGCGGCATGGCGCGCGGCAGCACGAAGGACATGCCCGAGCCGCGCGTGTTCGACGAGGGCGTCGGCGGCTGGCGGCTCGGCAAGCCGGACGTGGTCCTGCGGCCGCTCGAGGCCTTCGAGGTCCCGGCCAGCAGTGACGACCTCTACCAGTGCTTCCAGGTGCCGTTCGGCGTCGATACCGAGCTGTGGCTCAAGGGCGTCGAGTTCAAGCCGGACAACAAACTCGCCGTGCACCATTTCATCCTATTCGAGGACAAGCTCGGCAAGTTCAAAGAATACGACGAAGCCACGCCGGAGCCTGGCTGCGAATGCGCCGACATGGACAAGGTGCTCGCCGGCACGACGATGGTGAAGATGTGGGCGCCGGGCAACGTGCAGCCGCTGAGCGGCGACGGCGTCGCGCAGAAGCTCAACGCGAAGAGCAACTTCATCCTTCAGGTGCATTACCACAACACGACCGGCGAACCGCAGATGGATCAGTCGCAGTTCGCGCTGTATCTAGCGAAGTCCGGCGAAACGATCGACCAGGAAGTCCGCGGCCAGCTTGTGGTGCAGCCGAACCTGCTGATCAAGGCCGGCGACCCCGAATCGAAGTTCCAGGCGACGTACACGACCAAGGACGACATCACGCTGTATTCGTCCGGCGTGCACATGCACTACCGCGGCAAATACATGGGCATGTGGGCCAAGCGCCCCGGCGAGACGGAAGAGACGACGATCGTCTGGGTGCCGAATTACGACTTCAACTGGCAGCTCACGTATGAGTTCGCCGAACCCTGGAAGGCGCCCGCGGGCACGACGTTTACGATGCGGTGCGCGTTCGATAATTCGACCGGCAACCCGTTCAACCCCGATCCGACCAAGGACGTCCGTTGGGGCCTCGCGAGTTCGGACGAGATGGCGTTCTCGGGCTACAGCTATACGATCGACAAGGAGAAGCTGGGCATCACGCCTTCCGAACTGGGCGACGTGTCCCACATTCCGTCGGTCGTGCCGCTAAACGAACCCGCCGGGGATTGAGCACGTTCCATTCATCGCGTATTATCCGCAGCCACGCGCGCGAGCGCGTGGCTGCGGCGTTTTTGGGATCCTTCCCGTCGTCCTCGTTCTGAACCGAGCGAAGGATCGAGTCTATCGTCTACGCCGGGGCCGCAAGGCAAACCGCTGCACGAGGAGGACTACACGTGAAGTACTTTGGGTATTTCCTGGCGCTGTTGACGGTTGCCGCTCCGGCGGTCGCCGCCGACAAGCCCAACGTCATCGTGATGATCGTGGACGATGTCGGCTGGGGCGACGTGGGGTGCTTCATGGGCGGCGGCGTGCGTGGCGCGCCCACGCCCAACCTTGATCGCATGGCGGCCGAGGGCCTCAAGCTGTCATCGTTCTACGCGCAGCCCACCTGCACGCCGACGCGCGCCTCGCTCGTCACCGGCCGCCTGCCCGTCCGCGCGGGGTTTAACTTCCCGCTGTTCCCCGGGATGCCGATGGGGCTTGTGCCGGACGAGATCACCATCGCCGAACTGCTCGAACCCGCCGGGTACCAGTCCGCCGTGTTGGGCAAGTGGCACCTGGGCGATCAGGAGGTCCACCTCCCGCATCGGCAGGGATTCGACGAGTTCTGGGGATTTCTCTACCACGCCGACTCCTACTTGTACTCCTCCGACCGCGACTGGCGCGCCGACACGCACGCCGGCCGCATGATGAAATTTCGCGGCATCGTCGAGGGTAAGAAGGGCAGCCCCGCGCGCGACATCGAGCCGATCGACGCCGAGCGTCTGGTCACGCTCGATCGCGACATCGCCCAGCGCGCGTCGGACTACATCCACGCGCACGCGGCAGGCGACCAGCCGTTCTTTCTCTACGTCGGGTTTTCCAAGGCGCACTACAAGAACTTCCCGCACCCGGACTTCGCCGGCAAGTCCACGAGCGGCGACTACGGCGACGCGCTGATGGAACTCGATCATCACAGCGGCATGGTGCTCGACGCCGTGCGCGACGCGGGCATCGCGGAGAACA
>CAYUZD010000411.1:0-2999 GCA_964449475.1 uncultured Nitrospirales bacterium | reverse complement strand
GCTCGGCGTGCACGCGCGGATTTACATGCCGGTGTCCTCGCCGCGGATGAAGCAGACCGCGGTGAAACGGCACGGGCAGAACCGCGTCGAAGTCATTCTGCACGGCGACAACTACAGTGACGCGTACACGCGCGCGCAGCAGGACGTCGCGGAATCGGGCAGTGCGTACATCCACGCGTACGACGATTTCGGCACGATGGGCGGCCAGGGGACGCTCGCGGACGAGGTGGTAATGTCCGGCCACGGACCGTTCGACGTGGCCTATCTGCAAATCGGCGGCGGGGGCATGGCGGCGGCGGTGTCGTGCTGGCTCAAGTCGTACTACCCCGGCATCCGCGTCGTCGGGGTACAGGGCGCGGGGCAAGCGTCAATGGTCAAGGCGTTCGCGGAGGGCAAGCCGGCCGAGCTTGATTACGTGGATGTGTTCTGCGACGGGACGGCGGTGCGGAAGGCGGGGGATCTCACGTATCCGCTCTGCCGCGAATTGCTCGATGACCTAATCACGGTGACGAACGAGGAGGTGTGCGCCGCCATCCAACTGATGTGGGAGGCGACCCGGTGTATCCCGGAGCCGTCCGGCGCGATGGGGGTCGCGGGGCTGATGAAACAGCAGGACGCCGTCAAGGGCAGCAAAGTGTTGACGGTGCTCTCGGGCAGCAACCTCGACTTCGGGCAGCTCGCGTGGATCAGCCGGCACGCGGGCATCGGCGGCGGCCGGCGGCGTTACATGCGGTTCGAGATCCCTGAGCGGCCCGGCGGCATGTTGTATCTGCTCGACAATGCGCTGGAAGGGCTGAACATCATCGAATTCCAGTACGGAAAGGTGCACGCGACGAAGGCGTGGCCTGTGATCGGGTTCGAGGCGTCGCCGCTGGAGCTCGATCTGTTGCAGAAGCGGCTGACGGAGATGGGCGTCCCGCACGAGGACGTGACCTCGCAGACCGACGTCGAGTTTCGCATCATCCACTACGAGCCGGGGCTGTTCGCTCATCCCTACTTTATCCAGTTCGAGTTCCCGGAACGGCCGGGCGCATTGCACGAGTTCCTGACGACCGTTCGCGGCCGCGCGAACCTGTGTTACTTCAACTACTCGTATACGGGCGAACTCGTCGGGCGCGCGCTGATGGGGTTCGAGTTCAAGAACGCGGACGAGCGTGCCGCGTTCAAGCAGATCCTCGAGCAGTCACACCACGCGTGGCGCGAAATCCCCGAGGCTGCGTTGAAGCGGATGCTCTAGTTCGCACAGACGGCCGTCGATCGGCATACTGGCGGAATCTCCTGTCGAGATTACGAAAAGGAGTATCCAAATGACCGCTCCCACGATGACGCCCGACAAGATCATGCAGCTCGGCATGGGCTTCTGGGGATCGAAGACCCTGCTGAGCGCGGTCGAGCTGGGCGTGTTCACCGAACTCGCGAAGGGGCCGAAGACGGCCGAGGAGTTGCGCAGGACGTTCGGCCTGCACGACCGCAGCGCGCGGGATTTCTTCGACGCGCTGGTCGCGCTGGGCATGTTGAACCGGACCGGCGATCGCTATTCCAACACGCCGGAGACGGATTTCTTTCTGGACCGCGCGAAACCGGCCTATGTCGGCGGATTGCTCGATATGGGCAACGCACGGTTATATCCGTTCTGGGCAAAGCTGACCTCGGCGCTGAAGTCCGGCAAGCCGCAGAACGAGATCGCGGGCGGCGAGGACCTGTTCGCGGCGCTCTACTCCGACCCCGCGCGGCTCCGCCAATTCCTCTCCGCGATGACCGGGCTCAGCGTGGGCGCCGGGAGGGCGGCGGCGCAGGCGTTCCCGTGGAAAGAGTACAAGTCGTTCATCGATGTCGGCTGCGCGCAGGGCGGGTTCACGGCGCAGGTCGCGCTGGCGCACCCGCATTTGACGGGCGGCGGCTTCGACCTGCCGCAGGTCGGGCCGATCTTCGATGATTACATGAAATCGCACGGTCTCGCAGGCCGCATGAAGTTCCATCCCGGCAGCTTCTTTACCGACGCATTGCCGAAGGTGGACGTGATCGTGATGGGCCACATCCTGCACGACTGGGACCTGGCAGAGAAGCGGATGCTGATCAAGAAGGCGTACGACGCCCTGCCGAGCAACGGCGCGTATGTCGTCTACGAGGCGATCATCGACAACGACCGGCGCGAGAACGCGTTTGGCCTGTTGATGAGTCTCAACATGCTCATCGAGACCCAGGGCGGGTTCGACTTCACCGGCGCGGACTGTGAAGGCTGGATGAAGGACGCCGGGTTCCGCCAAACGCGCGTGGTGAAACTCGCCGGCCCGGATTCGATGGTGATAGGGATCAAGTAGCGCCGCCGTCCCGGCGGCATCGCCGTGCCTACGCCTTTGGGCATTTCGTTTGAGAGCGGTATACTTGTCACCGTCGGAGGAGTCAGTTCATGCGATCGTACGTCGTACCTATCGTCGTTGAGCCGGACGAAGATAAGTGGTCTGCCTACGTTCCGTCTTTGGAGGATCGCGGCGCGGTGACTTGGGGCCACACGCAGGACGAAGCCATTCGGAACATTCAGGAAGTCGCGCAGATGGTAATCGAGGAGTTGTTGGCTGATGGCGAGCCGCTGCCGCCTGCCATCGGATCGCTGAACGAACCGGCCGTTACCGTCACCATCTAGGATGGACTTCGCACGCGTTCGGAACGTCACTGCCCGTCAGTTCGCGAGAGCGCTAGCGGATGACGGCTTTGCACTTGCGCGGCAGAGTGGAAGTCATCGGCATTACAGACACTCCGACGGTCGCCGCGTAACGCTCTCGTTTCACAGATCGTCTGCTACGTTTCCGCTCGGCACGCTGCGCAAGATGATCGAGGTCCAAGCGAAGTGGACCGAAGACGACTTGAAGCGGTTGGGACTGATCTAGTCATTGGGGATCGCCGAGATTTCCAATCGGCATGTGCAACTCACGCGGTTTCGCGTTGTCATCGATCAGAACTTGCGATGCGTGAACGACGCCCGCGAGTTATCGGTCAGT
>CAYUZD010000410.1:0-3028 GCA_964449475.1 uncultured Nitrospirales bacterium | reverse complement strand
GCCGGGTCGAGATCGCGCGTGCGCTCGCGACGAAGCCGCGCGTGTTCATGCTCGATGAGCCGTTCGCGGGAATCGATCCGATTGCGCTCGCCGAGGTGCAGCGGCTCGTCGTCGGCCTGAAGAGCCGCGGCATCGGCGTACTGATCACCGACCACAACGTGCGCGAAACGCTCAGCATCACGGACCGCGCCTATATATTGAGCGACGGCAAGGTGCTTGCCCATGGGACCCCGCACGAAATCGCGACCGATCCCGCGGCGCGGCGGGCGTATCTCGGCGAACACTTCCGGATGGAATTCACGGACACGAGTATCTGATTCCGGACATTCGTCTATTGACGGCTGTGGAAGATTTGTACTCAATCTGCCTGGGCATTCGGTGCGCTGATTCGATGCGGATCCCAGATTTCACTAAAATGCGGCACGATTGCCCCAATGCGTAGCGATCTTCAAAGGTCTATGTCAATATCTTGTTGCAAGGGGTAGTCGCTTCTGTTACAGTAACCACCGCTTGAGCGGGGTGTCTCAGGCAAGCAATTACCTCGACATTCGTGGCCCGGCCTGCCGGACTATGGCAGGCTCCGGGCGGGGGACTCGGGCGTCCGCATGGGGGTCTTTTCGCGCATTTCGACCGATCGCCGCTGCGAGATTGGCGGCGTCGCGGTCCTTGCCGTCACCGTGCTGCTGTTCATCGCGCTGGCGACGGACAGTTACCAGGGCGAGACCGCGCGATCGCTGACGGACCTCGGCGACGGGGGAAGCTGGATCGCGGGCATTTTGTACTTGATGCTCGGCCGTGCGGCGCACCTGATTTATGTGTTGACGGGCGCGTGGGGGATCATGCTCATCCGGCATCAGCCGCTCGACCGGCTCTGGACGCGTTTGCTCGGTTCGTTCCTGATGCTCGTCTCCGCCGCGGGATTCATCGAGGCGGCGTTCCACACCGAAGCGCAGCCCGGCGGCATGGTCGGCGGATTCGTTGTGCATCTCTTCCAGCAGATGTTCGGCACGGGCGGCACCGTGGTCATCACGCTGACGTTCGCGATCATCGGTACGCTGCTCGCCACAGAGTTCCTCTTCGTTCGCCTCCTGCACGGATCGTGGCGGACGTTTCTCCTCGTGATCCGGTCCATTGAAGAGATGCGCCATAACGCCGCGGCGTCGATGGCCGATCGCCGCGACACGAAGTCCAAGCGCGCAAGGGCGATCGACGTGAGCGTGGACGGCGAGGACGCGTCGCCGTCGTTGATGCGCGAGTTCCTGGCGTTGTTCACGTCCAAGAAGCGTAAGGTCCGCAGCGCGGTCGCCAAGGTACGCCGGGCGCGCGCCGAGCAGCCGGCCGATGACGAAGAGCCGATCTCGCCGCGCGAACCGGCGATCCATCTCTCGGACGACATCGAGACCGATGACGCAGCGGACGAAGCGGACGACGAATCCCGCGCCGCGCCGGTCGAGACGACGCAGCTCGAATTCGAGGCGGGAGACGCCGCGCCGATGTACGTCTCGACGCGGACCGAGCCCGAGGGCACGCGGCCGGCCAAGCGCGCAGTGCGGCGCCGGGCCTACGCGGACGAACTCCCGCCGGACTACAAATATCCGAAAAAGTACGCAAAACCGCCGATTACGCTGTTTGAAGAGCCCGAACGCCGGCCGCGTGCCGACGTGACGGAATCGCTCCAGTCGACCGGGCTTCAGCTCGAGGAAACGCTCAAGACCTTCGGCATCGAGGCCGAGGTGACGGACATCGTGCGCGGGCCGACGATCACGCGGTTCGAGCTCGAGCCGGCGTCCGGCATCAAGGTCAGCCGGTTCGTGTCACTCGCGGACGACATCGCGCTCGCGCTCAAGGCGCACGGCGTGCGCGTCGAGGCGCCGATCCCCGGCAAGGGCCGCGTCGGCATCGAGATCCCGAACGAGTTCAGCGAGCCCGTCGCGATCCGGCAGCTTCTCGAATCGTCCAAGTTCAAGGACGACTCGGGCCGGCTTCCGCTCGCGATGGGCAAGGACATCGCGGGCGAGGTGATCACGGCCGACCTCGCGAGCATGCCGCACCTGCTCGTGGCGGGCGCGACGGGCAGCGGCAAGACGGTGTTCGTGAAGACGGTGCTCGCGAGCCTGCTCGCGTCGAAGACGCCGGACGAACTCCAGCTCATCCTCGTGGACCCGAAGATGGTCGAGCTGTCGATCTTCAACGACATTCCGCACCTCGTGACGCCGGTCGTGATCGATCCGAAGAAGGCGGCGACGGCGCTGAGCTGGCTCATCCACGAGATGGAACAGCGCTACGAACTGTTCACGCACCTGCGCGTGCGCAACATCGACGTCTATAACGAGAGCGTGGACAACGGCGAGATCGAGGTCGAGTCGAGCGACGGGCAAGAGGGCGAAAACGTCGAGTCGATCCGCAAACTGCCGTACATCGTCTGCGTGATCGACGAGTTGGCCGACCTGATGATGCTCGCGCGGGCCGAGGTCGAAGACGCGATCTTCCGCCTCGCGCAGCTCGCGCGCGCGGTGGGCATTCACCTCATCATCGCGACGCAGCGGCCGTCCGTGGACGTGTTGACGGGCGTGATCAAGGCGAACCTGCCGGCGCGCGTGTCGTTCCAGGTGTCCTCGCGCATCGATTCCCGTTGCATCCTCGAGGTGATGGGCGCGGAACGGCTGCTCGGCAAGGGCGATATGCTCTATCTGCCGCCGGGCCGCGGCAAGCCGATGCGCTTGCAGAGCGGGTTTGTCAGCGACAACGAAATGCATGACCTCATTGCATACCTCAAGACCCAGGCGCCGCCGCAGTACCGGGACGAGATCGAGAGCTACGGCAAGCAGGCGGGCGCGACGCTCGAGATGGACGACGAGGACGACGAACTGTTCGACGACGCCGTGCGCGTCGTGGTCGAGACAGGCCAGGCATCGATCTCGATGATTCAGCGGCGGTTGCGCGTGGGGTATACGCGCGCGGCGCGCCTGATCGACATGATGGAACTGCGCGGCATCGTGGGGCCGCACCTGGGCAGCAAGGCCCGGGA
>CAYUZD010000409.1:0-3036 GCA_964449475.1 uncultured Nitrospirales bacterium | reverse complement strand
ACTTCACGCGGGTGAGGCCGTCTTGCGCGTTGGGCAGCGTGAAGTTTGGCGCGATATCCGGCGGCACCGGCGCGGCGGGTTCGTCGGCGAGAGCGACGGCGGCCGCGAGGAGGAGCGTGCAGGCGACGGTGTGGGTGCGCAGGCGAGACGCCCGCGCCACCAGAGATGGGTGGGGTCTATTGGTGAGTACAACAGGTTTAAGCTGAACCCCGCTTAAGCCTGCCACCCTCGTCGGGGCCGGTTGTGGGATAGGCGCGACACGCTTAAGCTGGGCTTCGCTTAAGCGTGGCACCCTCGTTGGGTCCGGCGTGAGCGGAACTACTTCAGCCATTTTGCGGCGTCCTTGGCCCAGTAGGTGAGGATGAGTTTGGCGCCGGCGCGGCGGATGGCGGTGAGTGTTTCGAGCGCGACGCGTTTCTCGTCGATCCAGCCGTTGGCGGCGGCGGCCTTGACCATCGCGTACTCGCCGGAGACGTTGTAGGCCGCGAAGGGCAGGTCGAACTCGTCCGCGGCGCGGCGGAGCACATCGAGATAGGGCAGCGCCGGCTTGACCATGACGATGTCCGCACCCTCCTCGATATCGAGCGCGATCTCGCGGATCGCCTCGTCGAGATTGGGCGGATCCATCTGGTAACTCGAGCGATCGCCGAATTGCGGCGGGGACTCGGCCGCGTCGCGGAAGGGCCCGTAAAACGCGGAGGCGAACTTCGCGCTGTACGCCATGATGGGGACGTCGGGGAACCCGTTGTCGTCCAGCGCGTCGCGGATTTCGGCGATGCGGCCGTCCATCATGTCGGAGGGCGCGACCATGTCCGCGCCCGCGCGGACGTGCGCGAGCGCCTCCTCGACGAGGACATCGAGCGTGGCATCGTTATCCACATCGGGCACGCCGTCGCGGTTGTTGGTCACGATGCCGCAGTGGCCGTGGTCGGTGTATTCGCACAGGCAGACGTCGGTGATGACGACGAGCGACGGGCACTCTTCCTTGATGGACTCGATGGCACGGCAGACGACGCCGTCCGGCGCGTGCGCCTCGGAGCCTTCGGCGTCCTTGCGATCGGGAATGCCGAAGAGAATGACCGCGGGAATGCCGAGATCCTCGAGCGCGCGGCACTCCTCGGTGAGCGTATCGACCGACCACTGGAACTGGCCGGGCATCGAGCCGATAGGGTTCTTGACGCCGGAACCCTCGCGCACGAACAGCGGCATGATGAGGTCGTCCACGGAGACGCGCGTCTCGCGCACCATGCGGCGCAGGGTCTCGTTGCGGCGCAGGCGGCGCATTCGGGTGATCGGAAAACTCATGGTGCTCCTCTCGTAGTCGCGCTCAGCATAGCAGACAAGGTAGAAGCGGCGTCCCGCCGATTCGCTTTTGAGAACGCTGACGATTCCGGAGCGGGGCGAAGCGGCGGGACGCCGCTTCCACTTTGGGCCTCATTCATGTTCGGCGATGGCCCGGGCGAGCGACCAGAGGTCGTGTTTGACGGGTTCGATCTCCACTAGAAGCCCGGCGGCGCGAGCTGCGGCGGCGGTCTCGGGGCCGATGCAGGCAATGATGGCATTGCGTAGGCGGTAGAGGCCGCCGGGGCCGACGATTTGCGCGAAGTTTCGCGCGGTGGACGCGCTGGTGAACGTGAGGATGTCTGGTGCGGCATTGAGCAGGGATTCGACGGCTTCCGGCGCGATCTCCGGGACAGTGTTCCGATACACGGTAAGTTCGGTGACCTGTGTGCCGAGTTCGGTGAGCGCGTCGACGAGATAGTCGCGGGCGAGGTCGCCCTTGGGCAGAAGGATGCGGCGTTTTGCCAGCATCGGGTCCGCCTCCTGCATCGCTGCGACGACGCCCTCCTGGATATGTTCGCCCGCGATGAGATCGACTTTCGCGCCGCGATCGCGGAGCGCGGTGGACGTGCCGGGGCCGATCGCGCAGGTGCGGCAGTTGCGCAGGTCGCCCGCTGGGTTGGCGCCATCGATCCGATCGAGAAGGTGGTTCACGGCGTTTGCGCTGGTGAAGACGACCCAGTCGAAATCGGTCAACGGCGGGACGATCGGCGGCGGATCGGCCGGGCGAATCTCGATCATGGAGAATTCGATGACTGTCGCGCCAAGATCTTCAAGCATCTGCGCAAACCTGCCGGCCTGCTCGCGGGCGCGGGTGACGACGATTTTCTTGCCGGTGAGGGGTTTGTCGGGCGAGATCGTCATGATCGACGCACCAAATGCCCGCACCGAATCGATTGGGTTTGATACGACCTATAGGACCCATAGGACCTATGAACTTTTTGAATGACGGGGTGTCGTCTGCGATTCATGACCGGTACTGGGCGAGGATCTGATCGACGCCGCCGCGACGCAGGCCTTCGAGCATGGAGGTCACGAGCACATCGAGGGTTTCGCGGCCGTTCATCGGTTTGACGACAGTGCGAACGCTGCGGCCGTCCGGGGGCCCGAAGACGCCGCAATGAAGGTGCACACCGTCGGTGGCGTGCGGCTCGGCCAGCGCGCCAATCGGTGCCGAGCAGCCGCCGCCGAGCCCTTCGAGCAAGGCGCGTTCGGCGTTGACGGCGGCGCGCGTGTCCTTGTCGTCCAGCATGGTGAGGAGCGCAATGAGTTCGGTGTCGTCCGCGCGGCACTGCACGCCGAGGGCGCCCTGGCCGGGCGCGGGCAGCATCACGTCCGGGGGGAGAGCTTGCGAGATGACGCGTTGAAGACCGAGGCGTTCAAGTCCGGCGCACGCGAGCACGGCGGCGTCGAGTTCGTTTCGTTCGAGGACCTTGGCGATGCGGGTCTCGACGTTACCGCGGAGATCGACGATTTCGAGGTCGGGACGCTTGATCAGGAGTTGGGCCTTGCGGCGAAGGCTGGAGGTGCCGACCTTCGCGCCCTCGCGGAGACCGTCGAGGGATTTCGCGTCGCGCGCGATCAGGGCGTCGTTCGGCTTGGCGCGCGCGGGGATCGCGCCGACGACGAGGGCTTGCGGGTCCTGCACGGGCAGGTCTTTGAGGCTGTGGACGGCGAGATCGATCGTGCGATCGC
>CAYUZD010000408.1:0-3042 GCA_964449475.1 uncultured Nitrospirales bacterium | reverse complement strand
CCATTGCGTGCTTCGCGCGGAAGGGGTACTACGAAGCGTCGATGGACGATATTGCGCGGGAGGCGGGGCTGAGCAAGGGGTCGTTGTACTGGCATTACCCGAGCAAGCGGGATCTGTTCCGGAGCCTGATCGAGACGTGGATCGCCGAGGTGATGGTGGGGCTGCCGGAGGCGGTGGCGGAGTGCGCGTCGAATGCGGACAAGCTGGTGCTGATCGCGGACGCGATCAAGAACACGGTCGCCGTCCGGCCGGAACTCGCGCGCGCGCAGATGGAATTCGCGGCGCAGGCGTTCCGCGACGACGAGATCCGCGGGTGGTTCCGCCGGAACTATGCCGAACAGCGCGCGTTCTTCTCCGGCATTCTCCACGCGGGCGTTGAATCCGGCGAGTTTCGTCCCGTGCCGATCGAGGCGACGGCGCGGTTGGTGATGGCGTACTTCGACGGCGTGTTTCTTCACCGCGAGGTGAACGACATCGGCGACGATGTCGATGTGTTGCTCGATGAGGCGAAGACAACGTTGATCGCGTTGTTGAAGACTTGACCGGCTGTTGAAAAATGCGCCTAAAAGCTAACCCAGGACCTAAACTTTTATGCCATGTATGCATTCACGTGTTGATTGTTTTTTTATCATAATCGTGGCGATCGGTTGACGAGATCCTTCGCTCACGCTCAGGATGACATGAGGGCTTAGGACGACACGTAGGTTCGGGACGACACGTAGGCTCGGGATGACACGCAGGCTCAGGATGATACGTAGGTAGGGATTTGGGGACAGCTTCTAGCTTGTTCGATGGGAAGAATGAGAGGAATGGGGAGTATGGGAGTTTTGGAGGCAGTTCAAGAGCGCAATGGTCCCGTGCGTGTCCCAAAGGCTTTTACCCAAACCTTCTTAGCTGGCCGTCAGGAGAAAGGTCCGCGCTGAATCGCCGCCATGGCCGCCACATCGAACACGACTGACCGCGCCGTCATCTACCACGTGGAAAACCTCGTGAAGGAATACCACATGGGCGAGGTGACCGTCGCGGCGCTGCGCGGCGTGACGCTGGACGTGCGCGAGGGCGAGTTCCTGGTGATCCTGGGGCACAGCGGATCGGGCAAGAGCACGCTGCTCAACATCATGGGCGGGCTCGACACGCCGACCTCGGGCCGCGTGGTGTACCGGGACGAAGAACTGACGACTTACACCGAACGGCAGTTGACCGAGTACCGGCGGCACCACATCGGGTTCGTGTTCCAGTTCTATAACCTGATGCCGACCCTGACGGCGCGTGAAAACGTCGAGATGGCGACGGAGATTTCGGAGCATCCGCTCGATCCCGGCGAGGCGCTGACGCTGGTGGGACTGCAGACGCGCGAAGACCACTTCCCATCGCAGATGTCCGGCGGCGAACAGCAGCGTGTGGCGATCGCACGCGCGGTGGCGAAGGGCCCGCACATCCTGTTGTGCGACGAGCCGACGGGCGCGCTGGACGTGTCGACGGGGAAGATAGTCCTGCAAGTGCTGGCGGACGTGAACGTGCGGACGGGCACGACGCTGGTCGTGATCACGCACAACGCGGTCATCGGCGAGCTGGCGGACCGCGTCGTGCGCATGCAGGACGGCCAGGTGACGGACATCCGGGTCAACGCCGCGCGCAAGGGCGTGGACGAGGTCGAGTGGTGATCAGCGTCCTGACGAAAAAAACGTGGCGCACGCTGTACAGGAGCCGCGGCCAGGTGCTGGCGGTGGGCGCGGTGGTGATGTGCGGCACGGCGTGTTACATCGCGCTGGCGAGTTGCCACCGCAACCTGCTGCTGACGCGCGACACGTACTACGCGGAGAACCGCTTCGCGGACTTCGAGATCAACCTCGAGCGCGCGCCGGAGACCGTGCTGTTCAAGGTGCAGGAGATCCCGGGCGTGCGCCAGGTGCGCGGGCGGATCGTCGAGGACGTGAAACTCGAACTCGACGGCAAGGACGAGGGGAAGACGGGCCGCATCGTGTCGATGCCGGACCAGCGCGGCAGCGTGATCAACAACGTCGTGGTCACGCAGGGGCGGTACTTCGAGCCGGGCGCGGTGAACGAGGTCGTCCTGAGCGAGAAGTTCGCGGCGGCGAACGAGCTGGGCCTGGGCGAGAGCCTGCAAGCGACGATCGACGGCCGGAAACACACGCTGAAGATTGTCGGGCTGGGCGCGTCGCCCGAATACATTTACGTCATCCGCGGCATGGCGTCGCTCGTGCCGGAGCCGGAACGGTTCGCGATCCTGTGGGTGCCGGAGAAGTTCGCCGAGGACGCGAAGAACATGCAGGCGGCGTGCAACAACATCGTGGGCACGCTCGAGGACCCGGACGACGCCGACCGAGTGCTGGACGCCGCGGCAGACGTGCTGGACGCGTACGGCGTGTACGCGAAGGTGAAGCGCGACAACCACGTGTCCAATCGCTTCATCTCTGACGAAATCCGCGGGCTGGGCGTGCAGGCGCGGATTCTGCCGGCGGTGTTCCTGGGCGTGGCGGCGCTGGTGATTTTCATCGTGCTCAACCGCATGGTGCGCAACGAGCGGACGCAGATCGGGCTGCTGAAGGCGTACGGCCACAGCAACGCGACCGTCGCGCTGCACTACATGCAGTACGCGCTGGCGCAGGCGGTGATGGGCGCGGTCGCGGGATTCATCGCGGGCCAGTGGATGGCGGCCGGCCTGATCCAGATTTACGTGCGGTTCTACGCGTTCCCGATCCTGCGGTCGCAGATCTACCCCGACGTGCTCGTGAAGTCGCTCGGGATCGCGGTGCTGTTCTCGCTGCTGGGCGCGCTGTCCGCCACGCGGCGCGCGGCGCGGATTCACCCCGCGGAATCGATGCGGCCGAGCGCGCCGATGCGGGGCCGGCGCACGTATTTCGAGCGGTTCCCCGCGCTGTGGACGCGGCTCTCGTTCACGTGGAAGATGATCGTGCGGAACGTCTCGCGCAACGCATTCCGCGCGGGACTGAACGTGTTCGGCGTGGCGATTTCGTCCGCGAACCTGATCGTCGGGTTCTATGCGATCGACGCGATCAC
>CAYUZD010000407.1:0-3103 GCA_964449475.1 uncultured Nitrospirales bacterium | reverse complement strand
CAGGGCAATACCGCCGTCATCCGCGGCGTCTCGGGCCTCTCGGGCGCGCCGGTGATGGCTAGCGACCTGCGCGCGAGTGCCGCGCTGGTCATCGCCGGCCTCATCGCGAGCAAGGGCGAGACGAAGATCCTGCGCGTCTATCACATCGACCGCGGATACGAACGCATCGAGGAGCGCCTCGCGGGCCTCGGAGCGAACATCAAGCGCACCCGCGAATAGCGCCACCGGGAACGGAACGTGAACAGCCTGATCGTACGGAGTGACAGCGATTTCGACGCCGTCGTCGCGCGCGTGTGCCACCTCGCCGCCGCGACGGACGCCGACCGCGTCCTCGCCGAAAAAGTCGAGGCCGCGCGCGCAATCGTGTCCGCCGTCCGCGAACTCGGCGATGACGCCGTCGCCGATTACACGAAACGTTTCGACGGAGTCGCGCTCCGGCCGAACCAGTTCGAGGTCACGCCGGACGAAATCGACACCGCGATGGCGCTCGTCGAGCCCGAACTCCTCGAGTCGCTCCAGCGCGCCCACGACAACATCAAGCGGTTCCACTCGAAGAACCTGCGCCAGTCCTGGGAAGAGACGCTCGAGGACGGCACCGTCCTCGGCCAGCGCATCACGCCCATCGAGAGCGCCGGTGTATATGTCCCCGGCGGCAAGGCGTTCTACCCGTCGTCGGTCCTGATGAACATCGTGCCCGCCCGCGTCGCGGGCGTGGACGAAATCGTCATGGTCTCTCCCCCGTCGTACCGCGGCGGGATTCACCAGGTCGTGCTCGCCGCCGCGCGCATCGCGGGCGCCACGCGTGTCTTCCGCATCGGCGGCGCGCAGGCCGTCGCCGCGCTCGCCTACGGCACGCAAACCATCCCGCAAGTGCTCAAAATCACCGGCCCCGGCAACACCTTCGTCACCGCCGCAAAGGGCCTCGTGCGCAGCATCTGCGACATCGATACCGAGGCCGGTCCGTCGGAGGTCACCGTCATCGCCGACGACTCCGCGAACCCGCGGTTCGTCGCCGGCGAACTCCTCGCGCAGGCCGAGCACGACGAGGAGGCCCGCTGCATTCTCATCACACCCTCGGAGGACCTCTGCGACCGCGTCGCCGTCGCCATCGAGGACGAAATGAAGACGCTCTCGCGCCGCGGCATCATCCAGAAAGCGCTGGACACGAACGGAGCCATGGTCGTCGTGCGCGATCTCGACGAAGCCGCCAAGTTGTCCAACCTCGTCGGCCCGGAACACCTCGCCATCTACACCGAGGATCCGCGCGCGGTACTCGAACAGATCACGTCCGCCGGCAGCATCATGCTCGGCGAAGCGACCACGGTCGTGCTCGGCGACTACATCGCCGGGCCGAATCACATCCTCCCTACCGGCCGCCGCTCGCGGTTCGCGTCGCCGCTCACGGCCGAGAATTTCCGCAAGCTCTCCAGCATCATCTCGTTCACGCCCGATCGAGTCAAATCGGTTGGCGACGACGTCCTCCGCCTCGCCCGCGCCGAGGAGCTCACCGCGCACGCACGCGCCATCGAGATGCGCCAATGAAGTTCCAGCGCGATCTCCTCAAAAACGTCGAGGGCTACGTGCCCGGCGAGCAGCCCAAGCCCGGCGAGCGCGTCATCAAGCTCAACACGAACGAGAACCCGTATCCGCCGTCCCCGCGCGCGATGCAGGCCATCCTCGACATCGGCGATGACGGCCTCCGCCGTTACCCCGACCCGGTCTCCATCGAACTGCGGACGGTCGCGGTGCAACTGTACGGCTTCGACGGCCCCGAGTGGGTCATCGCGGGCAATGGGTCCGATGAACTGCTCGCGATGATCATCCGCACGTTTACCGACCCCGGCGACACGGTGTATTCGTGCTATCCGACGTACATCCTCTACGAGACACTCGCGAAACTCCACGGCGCGGCGTTCACGCCGGTAGATCTGGACGAGTCATATGGACTCACCAGCGCGTTCTATTCGCTCAAGGGCCGCGCGCTGTTCCTGCCGCGCCCGAACGCTCCGAGCGGTGTCGCCTGGCCGCTCGCGGAGATGGAACGCCTCTGCCGCAGCTTTCCCGGGCTCGTCGTCATCGACGAGGCGTACGCCGACTTTGCCGTGGACAATTGCATGGGCCTCGTGAGGTCCCTCGACAACGTCATCGTCACGCGCACGTTCTCGAAGTCCTACAGCCTCTGCGGGCTCCGCGCGGGACTCGCCTTCGCCCGCCCGGACGTCATCCGCGAGCTGTTCAAAACGAAGGACTCGTACAATCTCAGTGCGGTGAGCCAGGCCGGCGCCACCGCAGGGCTGCGCGATCAGGCGCACATGCTCGCCAACCGCGCGAAGATTGTCGCCACGCGCGCACGGCTCACCGCCGGCCTCCGCGATCTCGGATTTCGCATTCCGGAGTCGCAGAGCAACTGCGTCATCGCCCAGTGGTCCGGCACGCCGTGCGCCCGCGACATCTTCCTCGCGCTCCGCGAACGAAAAATCCTCGTCCGCTACTTCGACGCGCGCCGCCTGACCGACTCCCTCCGCATCACCGTCGGCACCGACGCCGAAACCGACGCGCTCATGAACGCCCTCCGCGAAATCCTCCGCGGCTAGAGCGATTCGAGCGATGCCGTGTCCGAGTTCAAACGCGGGCCGTGTCCGAGTTCAATCCCGGGCAGTGTCCGAGTTCAAACCCGGAGGGTTTGCGGAATGTAGCCGGGGGTTGGAGCGAAGCGGAACCCCCGGTTGTCGTTTACGTTCGAGATCGGCCCCGGGAGGGGTCGCGGAGACTCCGCCCCGGCGGCTACTAAAAAATTCAATACGCTCTAACCTCCGTCATTGCGAGAAGCGGGTGTAAGGTCGCGCGTCCTGCGCGACCAACGCGACGAAGCAATCTCTTCGTCCGCTGGCCTCGCCCTCATCTGATAGACTTCGCGCCATCATCCACGAGAAGGAGTTCCCGATGGACATGCCCGCCCTCCTCAACTCCGCGCGCATCGCGCGCGGCTACATGAAACAGCGCATCGAGGGCCTCTCGAACGACGACCTCCTGTGCGTCCCCAGCGGTGCCGACAACAACATCCTCTGGAACCTCGGTCACATCGTCCTCTCCCATTTCCGCC
>CAYUZD010000406.1:0-3114 GCA_964449475.1 uncultured Nitrospirales bacterium | reverse complement strand
GCGTGGACGACAGCGAGGCCGAGGTCGTCGTCGCACTCCTGCGCGGACGCGACATTGAGTCCTTTCAGACCTCCGAACTGCCCCCCGACGTTTTCCCCCTCACCGCAGGCCCCCTGGGCCAGGTCACCATCTGGGTGGACGAAGCCAACGCCGATCGCGCCATCAAAATCATAGAAGAAAGCATTGACGACAACGACTGAACGAACCAAGTGCCACTCCTAAGCAGGGTGTGCCTAGGCGTGTATCGTTCTCCCTCGTCGGGCACCACGTCTAAGCGGGATCCAGATCACGCGTGTGGACCTGACCGTTATTGCGAGGAGCGGGGTCTGCGGCGAAACAATCTCATCCACCAGTCGACATAAACTCGTACCAGGATCTACCTCACCCCGCCTTAAGTTTCTCTCGAAGCTCCGCCAACTGATCAGCAAGCTGCGTATTGAGCGGAGCATCCGTCGACTGCACCGGCTTCGAAATCGGTCCGCCCTTGCGCGACTCCGACTTGTCCCGCCGCCTTTTCCTGTCCGGCCTGCGACTTTCGCCACGGTCCTGCCGCGCTTCGGCCCGATCGCGTCGCGATTCGGCCCGTTCCCGTCTTGGCGCTCCTTCCGGCCTCGGCGCTCCCTCCCGACCGTCTCGTCTCCGTTCGCCGTCGCGGGCCTCCCGGCGCGGTCTTGTATCCCGCTTCTGCGGTCCGTCCGCACGCGCGGCCGGGTCCGCCGACGCCGGTCGGGCTCCCTCGGGTCTGCGCCCGTGCTTCCGCGGCTCGCGCTTCTCCTCGATCGCCTTCATCGAGAACGACAACCGCGGCGCCGCCTTGTCTAGCGCAATCACTTTCACGCGCACGTTGTCGCCCACGTGGACGATCTGCCGCGGATCGCGCACGAACCGGTGCGTCAACTCGGACAAGTGCACCAGCCCGTCCTGCCCGACCCCCACGTCCACGAACGCGCCGAAATCCGTCACGTTCGTCACCATGCCCGGCAGCACCATGCCCTCTTCGACGTCCTGCACGCTGCGCACGCGCTCATCAAATTCGACCGGCGCAAACTTCCGCCGCGGATCGCGTCCCGGCTGGCCCAGTTCTCTGAGAATGTCCTCGATACCTGCGCGTCCGAACGTCTCCGTCACGAACGCATCGGGGCTGACCTTCTTCAGCAGCTCGCGGTTGCCGATCAACTCCTTCGGTGTCACGCCCAGCGATTCCGCAATCTTCCCGACAATCTCGTACGCCTCGGGGTGCACGCCTGTCGCGTCCAGCGGATTTTCTGCCTCGCGAATCCGCAGGAACCCCACGCATTGCTGGTAAATCTTCGGGCCGATCCCGGGCACGTCCTGAAGTTCCATGCGCGATTTGAACCCGCCCTTCTGGCTCCGCAACTCGACGATATTCTGTGCCGTCCCGTACTGAATCCCCGCCACGTACCGCAGCAGCGACACCGACGCCGTGTTCAGCTCTGCGCCCACGCGGTTCACACACACGCTCACCGTCTGGTTCAGCCCGTCGCGCAGCCGCTTCTGGTTCACGTCGTGCTGATATTGCCCCACGCCGATGCTGCGCGGCTCGATCTTCACCAGTTCCGCGAGCGGATCCTGCAATCGCCGCGCGATCGACACCGCCCCGCGCAACGTCACGTCCAGGTCCGGAAACTCGTCCCGCGCAATCTTCGACGCCGAGTACACCGATGCGCCCGATTCGCTTACGATCGCGATGAACGGCTTGTTCTCTTCGATGCCGTCCACGCACTCGCGGATGAACGCCAGTGCCTCGCGCGATCCTGTCCCGTTGCCGATCGCGACACCGCTCACCTTCAGACGCTTCGCAAGGTCGCGCACCACGGCCCGCGCGTTCTCGCGTTTGTCCGCTTCCTCCGGATGCACCACGGCAAACCCGACCAAGTCGCCCGTCGTGCCCACCACCGCCAGCTTGCAGCCGGACCGCAATCCTGGATCGACGCCCATCGTCACGATGCGGCCCGCGGGCGGCGCAAGCAGCAGACTCCGCACGTTCTCGCGAAACACGCGAATCGCGCTCTCGTCCGCGCGTTGCCGCGCCTCCGACAGCACCTCGCTCTCGATCGACGGGCGCAACAGCCGGTCGTACGCGTCGCCCGCCGCGTCACGCAGCACCGCCCCGCACGCCGTCGTCGCGTCGCCCGAATGCCGCGCGGCGATTTCCGCCTTCAGCGCCGCGTCGTCCACCTGCAGCTCGACGCGCAGCACGCCCTCGCGGTTCCCGCGCATGATCGCCAACAACCGGTGCGCCGGCACTTTCGCGAGCGGCTCGGAGTAATCGAAGTACGCGTCGAATTTCGTCTTGCCCGCGCCTGCTGTCTTCGTCGCGTGCGCACGCAGCACGCCCTGCGACGCCATCCGCTCGCGTAGCGATGCCCGCGTCGGCGCGTCCTCGGAAATGTCCTCCGCCAGAATGTCCCGCGCGCCGAGAATCGCGTCGTCCGCCGCCGGCACGCCCTTCGCCGGATCGACGTATCGCACCGCTTCCGACGCGAGGTCGCCCTGTGGCTGCGTCCTGATGAATTCGGCCAGCGGCGCCAGCCCGCGCGCCTGCGCCAGCATCGCACGCGTCTGCCGCTTGCGCTTGAACGGGAGGTACAAATCCTCCAGCGCCGTCTTGTCCATGCACGACTCGATCGCCGAGCGCAACGGCTCGGTCAGTTTGCCGAGCTTCTCGATGTTCTGAAGTATCGCGCGGCGCCGCTGCTCGAGCGCCGTAAAATAGTGATTGCGTTCCTCGATCGACTCGAGCCGGACCTCATCGAGTCCGCCGGTCGCGTCCTTCCGGTACCGCGCGATGAACGGAATCGTGTTCCCCGCGTCGAGCAGCGCCACCGTCCGCGCGACCTGTTCCGCAGTTACCTTCACTTCACTTGCAATTCGGTCGAGTATGGCCGCGCTCAGCATGAAATCGCTTGACCCCACAAATGCATCCCGCGAGTCTAGCAAAGCTTCCACAATCGCACAACAACTCCGCGACGAGCGATCAACTCATCCCCGCCATCCCACGCCCCAGCCCCTCAAACCCCACGGGCCCCACGGCAAACAGTAAAACAAACACCAAATAAAACACATACACAAAACCAGAGACCAAAACACCAC
>CAYUZD010000405.1:0-3118 GCA_964449475.1 uncultured Nitrospirales bacterium | reverse complement strand
TCGGTGACGGTGTCGCCGATCTTCGTGCGGTCGAGCGAGCGGATGTTGCAGATGATGTAGCCGACTTCGCCGGCTTCGAGCACATCGCGCGGGCGCAGATCCGGCGACAGAATGCCCAATTCGCTGACCTCGTACCGGTCATCGTTGGACATCATCTGGACTTTCATGTCGCGCGTGATGCGGCCCTCCATCACGCGGATGTACACAATGACTCCGCGGTAGTCGTTGTATACCGCGTCGAATATCAGCGCGCGTAGCCGATCCGCGCGGCTGCCCGTGGGCGGCGGGATGCGCTTCACGATGCCTTCGAGGATATTGCCGACGCCGATGCCCGTCTTGCCGCTCGCCTCGATGGCGTCGCTGGCGTCGAGCCCGACGACGTCCTCGATCTGGCGGCGGGCCGACGCGACGTCCGCGCTGGGCAGATCCACCTTGTTGATAATCGGAATGATTTCGAGGTCCTGATCGATCGCCTTGTATGCGTTCGCCAGCGTCTGCGCTTCGACGCCCTGCGTCGCGTCCACGAGCAGCAGCGCGCCCTCGCACGCCGCCAGGCTCCGCGAGACCTCGTACCCGAAATCGACATGGCCCGGCGTGTCAATGAGGTTCAGCACGTAGTCCTTGCCGTCCTGCCCCTTGTAGTTCATGCGGACCGCGACGGACTTGATCGTGATGCCGCGTTCCCGCTCGATGTCCATGGTGTCGAGCGCCTGCTCTTTCATCAGGCGCTTGTCGATGGTATTCGTCACTTCGAGCAGGCGATCGGCCAGCGTGGATTTGCCGTGGTCGATGTGTGCGATGATGCAGAAATTCCGAATATGTTCGATGGGAGTACTCAATGCCGTCCGTTCCATCCTGACAATCTGCGCGCGGTTCAGTTCGACCGCGCGCGTTCGGGCCGTCCGGTCAACTGCTCGAGCACGCGCGTGCTCCGCAGGGTAATGTCGAGTTGCCGTTCAGCGTACATGCACAATAATTTCAACAGCGGCGCCGCGTCCGTCCCCTCGACCACGGGTGCGCTACCCGCGATTCGCTGGAGCAGCACCACGTCGCCCGCTGATAGCACGCGATCCATGTGCTCGCGCGACACGGTCACTCCGCCGTCGAGCGAAAAACCGGCCGCCCCATTCACGCGCGCGCCGGTGACACAGCACACCTCCACGGACGGCGCGAACCCGGCCGCGGCGAGCAGTCGCAGCACCACCCGGCACGCGATCGCGTCCGCCAGCCCTCGCACCCCGGACAATTCGCCGAGACCATCGACAAGCGCGGCGTACAACGCTTCGGAAGGCTCATTGTCGTGCGCCACACGTAGCGCGATCTCAATCGCAATCGATGCCCGCGCTGAACGGTCGAGGTCGGTCTTGAGCGCATCGAAGCTGTCGATCACGGCGCATTCTGTCAGCGTCTGCACCGCGCGCGACTCCTTCCAGACGAATCCGATATCGAGGCGATTAAACGTGTCGAGCGCAGCCGCCTTTCCCGATCGCGGCCGGCGCACGCCCTTGGCGATGCACGCCAGCCGGCCCCGGTGCGGCGCGAGAAACGTGACGATCCGGCTCGTCTGGCTGTAGTCCACGCCGCGCAGGACCACCGCTTCGGAGTGCTCGATCGACACGCGCTCACCTCTCCGTCCGCGCGGCGCGATCCATTGATGCGGCTGGGTCGCAGGCGCACGCGGGGGCACTGCCGGACGGGAGCGCTATTTTATCAGCGCGCACACACGGCGGCAAAAGCGGCGCACGATCCGCCGAAAACACGCGCGAAAATTGACTCGGGCCGCGTCCAGCGTATACCATCCGCGTCCGGTTTATCCCGACCCTGCGTGCCCGAGTGGTGGAACTGGCAGACACGCATGATTCAGGGTCATGTGCGGGCAACCGCGTGGAGGTTCGACCCCTCTCTCGGGCACCACTCTCCCTCCCGCCGTCGCTTTCGTCTCGACACAACGCGAACGTCGTCGCTCGCCCGGGACGCGTCTTAACTCCGCGCGGCGCAAGCGGATAGCTTGATACGGGCACGCACGGCGACATCTCCATTGCCACGTGGATCGAACGTGCGGTAGTGTGTTCGGCATGTCCGTCGTCGATCTGACCTCTCCCGTTCGCAGCGGCGAACGTCTTGATGTCTCGAAGCTTGCGAAATTCATGCGGGGGAAACTCCCCGGGCTGATGGACGTGGTCGAAATCCGCCAGTTCCCCGGCGGGCATTCGAACCTGACGTATCTGGTGAAGAGTGGCGGACACGAGTGGGTGCTGCGGCGGCCGCCGTTCGGCAGCACGGTCGCGTCCGCGCACGACATGAGCCGCGAATTCCGTGTCCTGTCCAAGCTGTACGCCGTCTTCCCCAAGGCGCCGGAACCGTTGCTGTTTTGCGACGACGAATCGATTCTGGGCGCGCCGTTCTACATGATGAAACCGATCCGCGGCGTGGTGTACCGCGCGCAGAAGCCGGATGACTTCGCGCTCACCGCGCACCGCGTGCGCGACGCGTGCTACGAATTCGTCGAGACGCTCGCGACGCTGCACTGCATCAACTACCGCGCGGCTGGTCTGGAGGAGCTGTACAAAGGGCCGGGCTACCTCGACCGGCAACTACGCGGCTGGGAAAAGCGCTGGGCGGACGCGCGGACCGAAGACGTGCCGGAAATGGAGCGCGTATTGCCGTGGCTCAAGGAACACCAGCCCGTGGAGGACTACGGCGCGGCGATCATCCACAACGACTACAAGTTCGACAATCTCGTGTACGACGCCGAGAACGGCACGAAACTGGTCGGCGTGCTGGATTGGGAAATGGCGACGGTGGGCGACCCGCTCTCTGACTTTGCTGTCACGCTGACCACGTGGATCGAGAAGAAGGACGAGCAACAGACGAGCGTATCCGCATGCTTCATGTGCCAGCAGACGGGCGCGCTGACGCGCGACGAACTGATCAAGATCTACGCGCGGCGCACGGGATTCGACGTGGACAATCTGTTGTGGTACTACGTGCTCGCCCTCTACAAGGGCGCCGTGATTATCCAACAGATCTATTACCGCTACCACCACGGCCTGACGAAGGACGAGCGATTCGCGCGGATGGCCGACGTCACGAAGGCGCTCGCGCGGCGCGCGGCGAT
>CAYUZD010000404.1:0-3125 GCA_964449475.1 uncultured Nitrospirales bacterium | reverse complement strand
GGCCGTTCCGTCATCGTTCGTCTCCCCGCGAGACCGCGCCGTGCCGCGCGTACGCGTCGCGCAGCGCCGCGCGCGCTCGGCTGAGGAGCGACTCGACCGCCTTCGGCGTCCGGCCGGACCGATCGGCCATCTCGTTGATCGAGCGCCCGTCGATGTACTTCGCGCGCAACGCGTCCTGGTATCCCGGCGGCAGTTCCGTCAGCGCGAGCGCAAGCCCATCGTCGCTTCGGACCGAACTCGACCCCAGGCCTGCGGCAGATTCCAGCGGCGACTCGGTCGTATCGCGCAGCGCCCAGCGGCGGCGCTGGTTGGCGAGGACGTTCGTCAGGATGCCCTGCAGCCACGCGCCGAACGTGCCGCGCGTCGCGTCGAAGGATCCCAGCTTGCGCACCGCGATCATCCACGCCTCCTGCACCGCTTCCTCCGCGCGCTCACGGTGACGCCCTGTCCGCACATAGGCGAACCGGTAGGTCGAGTCGGCGTGGCGCGTGAACAAGGCCCGCCAGGCGTCCTCATCGCCGCGTCGCGCCGCCTCGGCCAAGGCGCGTTCTTCCGGGTCATGGGTCATTCAGCGCGCTCGGTGGCGGTTTACACGGATCTTGTCGCGAACCGGCTAGATCCTTCGCCCGGTCTGCCACGGAGCTTTCGCCAGCGGTCGAAGCACGGTCGCGGTGCCCCGTTTACTTCCGCGTCAGTTTGTCGAATAGGCCTTGTTCACGAGTCCAGGCACTGTCAAAAATGGCTTTGCGCAGCGTGCCCATTTCCTCCTCGTTGAACACGGCCCGGCACTCCGCCGCCAGCGCCTGCCAGGAGAAGGTCAGGATCTTTCCGCCCACGACCACCTCGACCGTAGCGGTGCGGGCACGGTCGGGCATGAACAGTTGGACTTCGCCGAGGATGTCCGGTGCTTCGATGGTCTTGGTCTGGCTAGACTCCGTCTTGATGCGGACCATTCCTTCCAGGATCAGCACGCCCAAGTCCTTGTTTTTCTCGCCCTGTTCGATCAAGAGCTGCGTACGCGATGCGTCATCGGTTGTCGAGATCCACAGCAGTGCCCCCGCAAAACGCTTGCGCATCCCCTCGGGAAGCTTCTTTACCAGCGGTGTGTTCGCAATGCGATCACGAATCGTGCTCAGTTCCATTCGGACGATCCTTTCGTGCGTGAAGACCAGGGCATACTACCGGAATCCAGCCGAAGCGCACACTCCAGCGCTTCGCGACAATCGAAACCCAGCCCCCGATCATGTGGTTGTGCCGGTTTGATGCATCTGCGACAATGGCGTGCCCAGAAGGTGGAGAGCCGTTCGTGCACCCGATGGAAACGGCGGAACGAAACCCAGTGCGCTGGTTCGGCGTGCCGGCGCGCGCGCTGTTGCTGGTCGCGCTAACGGTGTACGCCGGCGGGATGGTTGCCTATCAAGCGGTGTTTGCCGTAGAAGACGACGAAGACTACGGCCGAATCGTCGGGCGGCCGTACTCCGACGTGATGTTCCACCTCGGCGCGCCCAAGAAGATCGAGCCGAACGGAGACGCGGGTACGATTCTCCACTACGACGAGATTCGGGCCGTGGACGGGATCTTCGTGAAGTCCCATCTCCGGATCTTCGTTGACCCTCAATCACGCACCTACGCTCTTGAACGCGACTAATCTCTCTATTCCGATTCCGCCCCCGGAACCTACCCCACTCGAAGCGTTCCCTCAAAGCCCGTCGGAAACCCATCCGCCGCGGCCTCGCGCAGCTCCGATCGGCGATGAGGAACGACTCGAGACATTGGACGTGATCCGTGGGATCGCGGTGCTCGGCATCCTCCTCGTGAACATTGAGAGTTTCGCCATGATCCGCGAGGCGCGGTACAACCCGGCGGCGAGCGGCGGCGACGGCCTGTGGAACATGCTCGTGTGGCAATTTACATTTCTGTTCGCCGACACGAAGTTCATCGCCATCTTCACCATGCTGTTCGGGGCGGGGATCGCTGTGTACAACGACCGGCGCCGGTCGAACCGGTCGCGCGGGGTCTGGGCCGTCTACTACCGCCGCATGCTCTTCCTGCTCGTGGTCGGCGCCGCGCACGGGCTCTACCTCTGGCGCGGCGACATCCTCTATTTCTACGCGTTCTGGGGCCTCGCGTTGTATTTGGCGCCACGGTTTCCGGCGTGGATGCTCGCGCTCGCCGGGCTTGGCCTGTATGCGTGGCACGTGCACGACTTCGCGCAACAACTCGCCGACATCGTCCCTCGCTATTCGTGGTGGGAGGAAGAGATCTACCGCGGCGCGTGGCAGGACCAGTACGCGTTTCGGCGCCAAATCGAGGAATACTACCTGCTTGAAGTGCCGTTCGAGTTCGCACCGCACCTCGTCGGCCTGATGCTGCTGGGCATAGCGATGTACAAGAACGGATTCCTCGCAGGGTGCGGACGAGTCGGCGTTTATGCTGCAGCGGGCGCGCTCGCGCTTGCGGCGGGTACGGTGATGGTCATGCAGTCGACGCAACTCGAATCAGGTTTTGTGAGCGAGACCGCCGCGCGCGAATTCATCTGGGGCAGCCTGCTGCTGTCGCTTGGGTACATTCTCGGCGCGATCGTGTTGACCCGCACCCTCGGCTCGCGAACCCCGGTACGCGCGCTGGCCGCGACCGGGCGCATGGCGCTGACAAATTATCTCGTGCAGACGATCGTGTGCACGACCCTCTTTTATGGATACGGATTCGGGCTCTTCAATCGACTCACCCGCATCGAACAACTCGCCGTCGTCGTCGGCATTTGGCTGTTCCAGACCGTCTTCTCGTTCGTGTGGATGCGCTCGTTCCGGTTCGGGCCGTTCGAGTGGATCTGGCGGACCGTCAGCTATCTCCGGTGGCAGCCGATGCTGCGCCGCGATGCGGTCCCGGCCGCCGAATGATGCGTTCCGGCGCCTTCCGCGTTGTGCTACGATGATCGCACGCGCGGAGGGATGGCGTGCGCGGGTACGAGGAATTGGCAATGCCCAAACCGGTGGATACTCAGGCGCTATTGTGGTTGCGTGCGCTGCGGGCCGAGATGAACGAGCTGGGCCGCAACCTCGATTTTTGCATTCACGGCCAGGAAAACGGCCGGCTGCGCCAGAAGGAATTCGACGACTTCACCG
>CAYUZD010000403.1:1400-3129 GCA_964449475.1 uncultured Nitrospirales bacterium | reverse complement strand
GCACAGGCCCGCGCCGCGGCCGTAGATCCCCAGCGCGTGCGCCTCGTCCACGAACAGGAACGCGCCGTGTCGATCCGCCAGAACGGCAATGTCTGCTAGCGGCGCGAGGTCGCCATCCATGCTGAACACCGCGTCGGTCAGGACGACCTTGCGGCCCGGAGCGGCGCACCCGCGCAGGAGGTCGGCGAGATGGCCCGCGTCCGCGTGGCGATAGACGTGGACTTCGGCGCGCGACAGCCGGCATCCGTCCACCAGGCTCGCGTGATTGAGCGCATCGGAAAAAATCGCGTCGCCCGCGCCCGCCAGCGTCGGGATCGCGCCGACATTGGCCTGATAGCCGCTCGGAAACACGAGTGCCGCCTCGTGATGCGTCAGTTGCGCGAGCTGCGCCTCAAGCGCCTCGTGCAGTTCGAGGTGGCCCGTCATCAGCCGCGACGAGGTCGCACCGCACCCGAACCGCTCGACCGCCTCCTGGCTCGCGCGCTTCACGCGCGGGTCGTTCGCGAGGTCGAGGTAATCGTTCGACGAAAAATTCAGCACCGGCCGCCCGTCGATCTCGAGCACGCCCCCGGCCTCCGGCAGCGCATGCAGCCGCCGCCGAAGCCCTTCGGCGTCGAGCCGGTCGAGTTGTCGCTGAAAGTCGTTCTGCGGCGTCACGCGCGCTCTCTCCACGAAAGAAATAGAGTACGACTCGCGCGTTGGACCGCGCAAGATTCGCACGGCGCTTGAGCCGCGGGCGCGGCCGGGTGCATGCTGGCCGGCATGCGGATTCATGAGACGGCAGAACGGCTCGAGCGCGGGCGGCTGATCGCGATCGTGCGCGTGAAAACCGGGACCGATTTGCCCGCGATCGCCGAGGCGATCCTGCGCGGCGGGATCGACGCAATCGAGTTCACGCTGAACACGCCGGGCGCGCTCGCGGCGATCGCGCAGTGCGTGAAGGCGTTCGGCAACGACGCGATCATCGGCGCGGGGACCGTCATCCGGCCCGAGGACGTGTGGCGGGCCGCCGAGGCCGACGCCGCCTTCCTCGTGTCGCCAGTGTCCGACCAGGCGCTCATCGCGGCCGCGCACCGCAGCGGCTGCGCGATTCTGCCGGGGGCGTACACGCCGACCGAGATCGCGCTCGCGCACGCGTGGGGCGGCAACCTCATCAAGCTCTTCCCCGCGGGCGGGCTGGGTCCGGCATACGTCCGCGAGGTGCTCGCGCCGCTTGAACACATCAAGCTCGTGCCGACGGGCGGCGTATCGCCCGCCAATGCCGCCGCGTTTCTCGAGGCGGGCGCGGCGGCGCTCGCCGTCGGGTCGAACGTGGTGAAGCCGGAATGGGTCGCGGCGAAGGACTATACGGCGATCACGGCGGCGGCGCGCGCGCTACGGGACGCCGTCACTGCGTGGGAGAGCGGGGTGAAACGATGAACCTGCCTAAGCTGCATTACATCTCGGACCCCATGTGCTCCTGGTGCTGGGGATTCGCGCCGGTGATGGACGAGATCCGCCGCGATTTCGGCGAGAGTCTCGACATCCAGTTGATCGTCGGCGGGCTGCGTCCGGGAACGAAGGACGTGTTCACCGCGGAGTGGCGCGAGGTCGTGCTGCACCACTGGCGCGAGGTCCACACGATGACGGGCCAGCCATTCAACTTCGACTTCGCGATGCCCGAGGGCTGGCGGTACGACACCGAGCCCGCGGACCGCGCCGCCGTGACCGTCCGGCAGTTGCAACCGGA
>CAYUZD010000403.1:0-1300 GCA_964449475.1 uncultured Nitrospirales bacterium | reverse complement strand
GCCAGGGTGATATACTTACGGCATGGTCAACCTCACGCCCGAAATCGAGGCCGAACTGCGGCGCCGCGCCGCGGAGTCTGGCAACACCTCGGTCAGCGACTTGCTGCGCGAGGCGCTGGATGCATTGGATCGCGAGCGCGCATTCGAGGCGCTTATACTTGAAGGGCTGGAAGGTGAAGCAACCCCCGTCACGCCTGAAGACACCGCGGAGATTCGACGGGCAGGCCTCGCCCGACTTCGGGAATTGAAAGGCGAGTGAGTCTTCGGGTCTTGCGGTCAGCGCAGGCGCGCCGCGATCTCATCCATCACTTCGCGTACATCGCGCACGACAATCTCGATGCGGCGCACAAGCTTCTTGATGCGTACGAGCGTGGAGCCGAAACCATCGGAATGCATCCCGAGATCGGATCAAGCCGTTCTCTTCGTTCGCGGCGGGTGAAGACCGTCCGCCTGTGGCCACTCGACGGATTCGAGAAATACATGCTCGTCTATCACGTGCGCCCGAAGACGATTCTGGTGCTTCGAGTCTTACATTCCTCGCAGGATTACACGCGGCTGTAGTGACTCGATTCTCCTGCATCTCGATTGTTCAGAACCCGATCTTCTTCTGCGGCAGCGTCTCTTCGAGGATTTTTTCCGCGCGTTTCTTGCGGTAGGCCTCGATCTTCTTCAGGAGATCGGGATGGCTCGTGCCCAGGATGGACACGGCGAGCAACGCGGCGTTGGTCGCGCCCGCCTTGCCGATCGCGAGCGTGCCCACCGGGATGCCGCCCGGCATCTGCACGGTCGACAATAACGAATCGAGGCCGTTGAGCGCGCTCGTAATCGGCACGCCGAGCACCGGCCGCACCGTCTTCGACGCCACGACTCCCGCGAGATGCGCGGCGCCGCCCGCGCCGGCGATGAACACCTGGCAACCGCGCGTCTCGGCTTCCTTCATGAACGCGACGAGTTGCTCCGGCGTGCGGTGGGCCGAGAGGACGCGGCACTCGTGCGGGATGCCGAACTCGTCCAGCGTCTCGGACACGGCCCCCATCGTGTCCCAGTCCGACTTGCTACCCATCAGCACTGCCACCTGAATCTTGCCGGAATCCGTCATGTGCACGCGCCTTTCGCCTGGTTGAGTGGGAAGCGACCAAGGTAGCAACGAACGCGCAATCGGGTCAACGTGGAAGCGGCGGGACGCCGTTCCCGCCTTACGCTATACTGCACGGCAACCTTCAGGAGACCGTTCGATGAAACGCTTTGCGCTCATTCTGTGCATGCTGCTGGCCATGCCCGCGCTCGCCGAGGATCTCGT
>CAYUZD010000402.1:0-3132 GCA_964449475.1 uncultured Nitrospirales bacterium | reverse complement strand
CTGACCGAGGCGGCGCTGGCCGGCCGGTACGACTCGCTCCGCGGCCTGAAGGAGAACGTGATCATCGGCCACCTGATTCCCGCGGGAACGGGCTCGGTTCACTACGCGGACACGCACCTGGACATCAAGGCGGACGCGTTCGAGGACTACAGCGAGGATCTCGAGGTCGGCGGCGCAGAGCCGGCGACCGGCGCGGACACGGCCGAAGAGGCCGCGGAAGCCTGATCGGAACCATGGTTCATTACGGGCGCGGCGCCGTTGTGCGCCGCGCCCATTTTTTGTTCGCGCCGTCGGACGTATTTGGCAGGCGAACGGGGCTTTGTTAAGCTTTTAGCGCATTGCAACGCCGATCGGGGGCCTACCACATGCGAATCCTGACTCTCGCCGCACTGGTCGCTGCGCTGGTCCCGTCCGCCGTTCGCGCGGACAATGCGGCGCAGATGGTGGATGCGGTCATCGCGACGGTGGACAAGGAGGTCATCCTCTACTCGGACCTGATGAGCCAGATCGGACGCGAGATTGAAGAGCTGCGCCGGACCGCCGCGAACCAGCAGGAGTTCCTCGAGAAGAGCGACCGGTTGGTGAAGGATTCGCTCGACAACTCCATCGAGCGCCTGCTGATGGCGCGCGAAGCGAAGAAGTATCCGCAGCTGGCGGTGTCTGACAAGGAACTCGACGAACACATCGAACGCATCCGGAAAGACCAGGGCGCAACGACGGAAGAATTTGTGAGACAGATTGCCGGATCGATGAGCGAATACCGCGAATGGGTCCGCACGCAGATTGTCGCTTCGCGCATGACGTTCATGAAGACGCGATCGTTCGAGAGCGAGGTGACCGTCGCGGACGGCGACGTCAACGAGTACTACGAGACGCACCGGGAGAAGTACGAGCACCCGGAGCGAATCTACGTACGGCGGATCTTCCTTCGGGTACAGGGGGACGAAGGGGAACGGGAACGGGTACACGCCAAACTCGCGTTGCTCCGGGACGAGATCCTCAACGGGGCGAGCTTCGAGGAACTGGCGAAGATGCATTCGCAGGCGCCGGACGCGGAACTGGGCGGCGCGGTCGGGTGGTCGCAACGGGGCGATTTCGAGGAGCCGCTCGATTCTGCCGCGTTCGCGCTGCCGGCGGGCGGGCTCAGCGACCTGCTCGATACGCAGTTCGGTGTGACGCTGCTGAAGGTGGACAAGCGCGAGGAAGCCGGCACGGCCACGCTGGCCGACGTGCGGCTCGAGATTGAAGAAGCGGTGCGCAAAGAGGGCGCGGACGCGAAATACCGGACGTGGCTGGCCGATCTGCGCAAGCGTTCGCGCGTGCGGGTCTTCATGCCGCAGTGAGCCCACGCCTCGCGCGCTGTCCCGCCGTTCGTTCCGGTTGGTTTGTCAACTCGCAAGATGATTGGAGTGTTTTCCCATGAGTGAGATCGTCCGTGTGCACGCCCGCGAGATTCTGGACTCACGCGGCAATCCAACCCTCGAGGTCGATGTCGAACTGATGAACGGAGCCTTCGGCCGCGCGGCTGTGCCGTCCGGCGCATCGACTGGCGAGAACGAGGCTGTCGAGTTGCGCGATACCAAGTCCAGCCGGTACCGCGGTAAGGGCGTGCAGCGCGCGGTGAAGAACGTGTGCGAGGCTATCGCGCCGGAACTCATCGGGATGAACGCGTTCGACCAGCGGCAGATCGACTCGGTCATGTGCCGGCTGGACGGCACGTCGAACAAGGGGAAGCTGGGCGCGAACGCGATCCTCGGCGTGTCGATGGCGAACGCGCGGGCGGCGGCGCAGACCGCCGGGCTGCCGCTGTACCGGTATCTCGGGGGACCGAATGCCCGGCTGCTGCCGGTGCCGATGATGAACATCATCAACGGCGGCGCGCACGCGGACAACAACGTCGATGTGCAGGAATTCATGGTGATGCCGGTCGGCGCGGCGACATTTGCCGAGGGGCTGCGGATGGGTGCCGAAATTTTCCACGCGCTCAAGGAGGTGCTCAAGAAGAGGGGACTGAACACGGCCGTGGGCGACGAGGGCGGCTTCGCGCCCGACCTCAAATCCAACGTCGAAGCGATCGAGGTCATCCTCAAGGCGGTTTCCGAGGCGGGGTACAAGGCCGGAAAGGACGTGGTCCTGGCGTTGGATCCGGCCAGCAGCGAGTTCCACAAGGGGAAGGACTACGTCCTCGAGGCGGAGACCCCCTCCAAGAAATCGTCCGAACAAATGGTCGAGTTTTGGGCGAGTTGGACAGCCAAGTACCCCATTGTTTCGATTGAAGACGGGTTAGCGGAGAATGACTGGAAGGGCTGGAAAGCCCTGACGGACCGCCTAGGGAAGACGGTCCAACTGGTCGGGGACGATCTATTTGTGACGAATACCAAGTTCCTCAAGCGGGGGATCGACGAGGGGGTCGGGAACAGCATCCTCGTGAAAGTGAACCAAATCGGAACGCTCACCGAGACCCTCGATGCGATACAAATGGCTCACCGCGCTGGGTTTACGACTGTCATCTCGCACCGTAGCGGGGAGACCGAAGACAGCTTCATTGCGGATCTTGCGGTGGCGGTCAACGCGGGACAGATAAAGACGGGATCGGCCTCGCGGAGCGACCGGCTGGCGAAGTATAATCAGCTCCTCAGGATTGAGGAAGAACTGGGCGGCCAGGGCGCGTACGCCGGCCGATCGGCCTTCGCTAACCTGAAATGAACGAAGAAACGGTATGGTCTGCACGTTAAGGGGCTAGAGCTTCAGGTATGAGTCGGCTCCGCGAGTCTTGGTACTGGTTGGCCATCGTAGCGGTGGCCCTGGCGCTGGGGGCGTATTCCCAGCGGCAGAACCTGGCCGGTCTGTACGACGACTACCGGTATAGTCAGGACGAGGTGCGGCAACTTGAGCAGCGGCTGAGCGAGCTCCAGGCTGAGGAGCAGGCCCTCAAGCAGCACGTGGAGGATTTGGACAAGGATCCGCTGGCGGTTGAGGCGGAGATACGGCGGAGCAAGGGCCTCGTCCGGTCGGACGAGAAGATTTTCCGGGTGGAACTGCCCCCGGCCGATGCCCCGCAGTCCAAACAGGTCCAACCCTGACACACGAACTCATCCTACATAGCCCGGACGAGGCGATTAAGCTGTTGGG
>CAYUZD010000401.1:0-3148 GCA_964449475.1 uncultured Nitrospirales bacterium | reverse complement strand
TCACCTGTTTCATCACGTCCGCCGACTTCAGCAGGTGCGGCAGCGACACTTCGCCCCGCCCGAACCCGTCGCCCAGCCGCTTCATCGCGCGCATCAGGTAGTCGTTGATGAACTGCAACGGCTCGTGCGACCCGATCGCCTTCGCCGCCTGCAACACGATCCGATCCTGGTACGCGTACTCGTGGCCGTCAACTGTCACCGTGCCCTTCTCGCGCTCCTTGTACCCGTCGAAAATCTTCTCGCAGATCGCCTCCTCGAGCGGCAGGTCGTCGTAGCTCGTCCGTTTCTGGACCGTCCCGCCCTTCTTCTCCTCCGCGATCCGTTCCAGTTCCTCGAACGCCTCCAAGTCGCGCTTCAGAATCGCGCGCAGTGCCAGATCGTAATCCCGCGGATCCAGGTCCTCCACGAACACGTAGTGGTTCGGGTTGATAATCGCCGCGTCCAGCCCGCGTTTGCGTCCCTCGTCGAGCCATACCGACGTCAGCACTTTGCGCATGTACGGCTTGTTCGCCAATCCGTTCGTCAAGTTCCCGATCCCGCACGTCGTCATCAGTTCGGGATGGATCGCCTTGATCAGCGGGATCGATTCCAGCGATTCCAGCGCGAAATTCATGTTCGGGTCCGACTCCGACCCCAGCGGAAACACGTTCATGTCGATCAGGATCCGCCCCGCGGGCACGCCGAACCGTGCCGCTTCCTCAACGATCCGTTTCGCCAGCGCCGCCTTGTCCTCGCGCGTCGCCGCCGGTCCCTTCGGCCCGGCGCACAGCCCGACGTAGAACGGCGCGTGGAACCCCGTCGCGCGGATCACGGCCTCGATCTTCGTGACGCCCGGCTCGACTTCCTCCAGCGACATCGAGTTCACGATCGGCCGGCCGGGGTACACCTCGATCCCCGAACTCAGCGCGTCCACCGCGAACGAGTCGATGCTCATCGCCCCCGGAAAGTCCGCCGTCTGTTCGTGGATCACTTCCTTCAGCACCGCCGCCGTATCGACCAGGTTCGAGTCCATGCACACGTCGATGATCTGGACGCCGAGCGCCTCCATCTCCTCGCGCACGACCTCTTCCAGCGCCGCGTGGTCCAACCCGCCGTCCCGCTCGACCGCCTCGCGCACCTTCTTCGATCCGCGCACGTTCAGCCGCTCGCCGATCGCGATCAGCGTCTTGCTGCTGTCCAGCTCGATCGCGTTCTGCGGCCCGGATAGCCACTTCCCGCCGTACGGCGTGCGCCGCGCCGGTTTCAGCCCGCGCACCGCCGCGCTGATCGCCTGGATGTGCGCTGGGCCCGTGCCGCAGCACCCGCCCACGATGTTCACGCCGAGTTCCGACACGAACCGTCTCAAGTGCTCCGCCATTTTCTCGGGCGTGAACTTGTACACCGTCTTGCCCGCCTCGGACACCGGCAACCCCGCGTTCGGGA
Organism: uncultured Nitrospirales bacterium; assembly: GCA_964449475.1. Lineage (GTDB taxonomy): Bacteria > Hydrogenedentota > Hydrogenedentia > Hydrogenedentales > VFKU01. The sequence continues at coordinate 1,726 of CAYUZD010000401.1, read as the reverse complement.
TCACCGAGATCGGCAGCGGCGAGTATCGCGACAGGGTCTCGACCGTCTTCGTCATCAGGTCCGGCCCGATGCTGCAATTGATGCCAAACGTGTCTATCCCGATCGCCTCGACCGTCACCAGCGCGGCGTGGATGTCCGTATTGAAAATCTGCATCTTCGAGAACGGATCGACCGTCACCTGCGCCATGATCGGCAGGCGCTTGCCGCGTTCCGCCATCGCTCGCAGCGCGCCGTGCACCGCCGCCTTCACTTCCAGAATGTCCTGCTGCGTCTCGAACAGCACCACGTCCGCACCGCCGTCGATCAGCCCCAGTACCTGCTGGCGAAAATTGTCCGACACCGCGTCGAAACTCGACACGCGAAGGTCCGCGTTCGTCTTCGACAACACCCGGTTCGACGGCCCGATCGACCCGATCACGAACAATGGCCGGCCGTCGTACCCCGCTTCCGCGCGATACCGGTCGCGCGCGCGCCCCGCAATCCGGCACGCGCTCACGTTCATCCAGTACGCGATGTCCTCGTAACTCGCACGCGTCAGTTCCAGTTCCGGCGGAATGTCCCCGAACCGTTGCAGGTCCATCGTCGAAAAATCGTATTCAGACAGCCGGAATGGCGACGCGCCGAACGTGTTCGTCTCGACCGCGTTCGCCCCGCTGCGGTAATACTGAAGGTGGATGTCTTCGATGCTCCCCGGATGCGAAAAACACAACAGGTCGCCCAGCATGCGGTAGTCCGGCCCGCCGTAGTCCACATCGGTGAAACTCAGCCCCTGCGTCATCGTGCCCATCGCGCCATCGAGCACGATCACGCCCTGCTTTATCGCATCGAGAAACTGCACCACTACCTCCACTCGTTCCGATGAAACGCGGCGCACGCCACGTCAACCGTGAAAGTCCCGATTTCAGGCCGCGCCGTTCCCACGGCCGCGTCACCTCTCGCGCCCGGGATGGGACTAATCCCGGCACGTTGCGCCGGGCGGCTTGCCCCGCCCGGCGCGTCTCTGTAATGTATTGTACCGCAATGGGTTACATCGAGAGGAATTGACCCGAATGACGTTCGACCGCATCTATCGAACCAACCGGTTCGTGTTGTCCTACGAACTCTTCCCGCCCAAGTCCGCCGACGGCATGCGCGCGCTCGAGGAAAACCTCCGCGAGCTCCTTCGCTTCTCGCCGCACTTCGTCACGTGCACCTACGGCGCCGGCGGCTCGACGCAGAGCAAGACGCTCGAAACGCTCGCCCTCGTCCAGTCGCTCTCGCCGGTCTCCGTCGCGTCACACCTCACGTGTGTCAACGCCACCATCGATGATCTCCGCGCCTACCTCCGCCAGGCCGTTGCGCAAGGCATCGAAAACATCGTCGCGATCCGCGGCGATGCTCCCCAGGGCGAGAAGGAATTCACGGCCATCGAAGGAGGTCTCCGTTACGGCGCGGATCTCGTCGGCCTCATTCACAACGAGTTCGCCTCGCTCGGCATCGCGTGCGGCGGCTACCCCGAAAAGCACCCCGAAGCGCTCGACATGAAGTCCGATCTCGATAACCTCAAACGAAAAGTCGATCGCGGCGCCGACGTCGTCATCACGCAGCTCTTCTATGACAACGACGACTTCTACCGCTTCCGCGACGCCTGCACAAAATCCTGCATCGCCATCCCGATCGTCCCCGGCATCCTGCCCGTCACGTCCTTCGCGCAAATCAACCGCATCACCAGCCTCTGCGGCGCGAA
>CAYUZD010000400.1:0-3148 GCA_964449475.1 uncultured Nitrospirales bacterium | reverse complement strand
AACAACCGCCCGGCGTGGGTCTCCGTGCCGCTCGGCGCCCTCCTGCCCCTCGCCCTGGAGGGCCGGTGACCGCCGCCGCACCCGCGTTGCGCTCGCTCCAGGCGCTCGCCCGGCACTACGGCGTGCAGACGTCCTACGTCGATCTCGCCGAACGCCGGCGCGCGGCGTCGCCCGACGCGCTCGTCGCCGTGCTCCAGTCGCTCGGCGCACCGCTCGACTCGATCGCCGGCGCGCCCGACGCCTTGCGCGCCGCACAACGCGACGCCAACGCGCGAACGCTCGCGCCCGTGGTCGTCGCCGCACCGGGCGACTCCATCGGTCTGCCCCTCCAAACGCCGCGGGATGCAGCGCGCGTCCGAGTTCACGTGCGATTCGAGGACGGGCGCAGCAAGTCCGTGCTCGCGCCGATCGCGGAGGGTCGCGCGCGCATACGCGGTCCCTGGCCGATCGGATACCACCGGATCCGCGTCGAGCGCGGCCGCGCGACACACTCCGCACATGTGCTCATAGCGCCACGGCAATGTTACCGGGCTGCGACTGGAAACAATGGCAGGCGCTGGGGCGTGTTCCTCCCGCTGTACGCGCTGCGCACGCGCGGCGACTCCGGCGCGGGCGATTTCTCCGGTCTCCGCGGGCTGCTGGACTGGGCCGGAGGCCTCGGCGCGGCCGTCGCCGGTACGCTCCCGCTGCTTCCTCAATTCCTCGACGATCCGTGCGATCCCAGTCCCTATTCGCCCGTCAGCCGGCTGTTCTGGAACGAATTCTTCATCGATCCCGAGGACTCCCCGGAGTGGCTGCTCTCCATTGCCGCAAGGCAAATCGCGGAACGATCCCGGCCCGTTGTCTCGCGATCGCGGCGCTCCCGCCTCATCGACTACCGCACGCTCATGCGCGCCAAGCGCGGCGTGCTCGAAGCGCTCGCCGCGGAATGCTTCGCCCGGCCCGCGCGACGCGCCGAACTCGATCGCTTCCTCAAGGAGCGTCCCGAGGCCGCGGACTACGCCCGGTTCCGCGCCGCGTGCGAGCGGCACGGCGTGCCGTGGAAGAACTGGCCCGAGCGGTTGCGCAGTGGCAATCTGCGCAGCGGCGACTACGATGACGCGGCGTTCCGATACCACGTGTACGTGCAATGGATCGCTGAACATCAAATCCGGCGCGCCGCCGATCGCGGCTCAGGCGCCGATCGCGGCCTCTATCTCGATTTGCCGCTCGGCGTCAACCCCGCCGGCTACGACACCTGGCGCGAGCGCGACGCGTTCCTCTCGGGCCTGTCCGCCGGCGCGCCGCCCGACCCGTTTTTCACGCGCGGCCAGAAATGGGGCCTGCCGCCGATGAACCCGCACGGCCTGCGCCGCCACGGTTACAGCCACTGGGCCGCCTGCCTGCGCCATCACCTCCGCCACGCCGCGCTGCTCCGCATCGACCACATCATGGGGTTCCACCGCGTCTTCTGCGTGCCGCAATCGATGGACGCGGCCGACGGCGTCTACGTCCAGTATCCCGCGGACGAGTTCTACGCCGTCCTCGCCATCGAGTCGCACCGTGCGCAGTGCGCCGTCGCCGGCGAGGATCTCGGCACCGTGCCCGATCGCGTGAGACGCTCCATGCGGCGGCGCGGCATCGATCGCCTCTATGTCATGCAGTTCTCGTTCGACGGCAAACGCGTCGCGACGCCGCCCGCCGATTCCGTCGCCAGCCTCAACACGCACGACATGGCGCCGTTCGCCGGGTTCTATCGCGGCGCGGACATCGGCTACCGCGTCGATCTCGGCCTGATGACGCGCCGCGAGGCGCAGGCGGAGGCCCGCGGCCGCGCGGGCATGCGGACGGCCCTCACGGCGTTCCTCAAACAGGAAGGTCTACTGCGTAGGGGCGCCAAAACGGCCGGCGCGCGCGACGCGATGCAGGCGCTGCTGCGGTTCCTCGCGAAAAGCCCTGCCGCGATGTTGCTCGTCAACCTCGAAGATCTCTGGCTCGAGGAAGAACAGCAGAACACGCCCGGCACCACGTCCGAGCGGAAGAACTGGCAGCGGCGCGCCGCGAAGTCGTTCGAGGAATTCTCGGCCGACCCCGCAATTTTGAATCTGCTCCGCGAAATCGATGAAATGCGCAGACAACGGATGCCGAAATGACTGAAAAGCGCAAGACGAAATCAAAACCGAAGACGCCCGCGAAGAAGCGGGCCGTGAAGCCCAAGTCCGCGGTCATCGCCGCGGCCAAGGTTGCGCCTGCGCCTCCGCCCGCCTACGAGCGCACCGGCCCGCCGCTCACCGAGACGGACGTCTATCTCTTCAACGAGGGGTCGCATCTCCGCCTCTACGACAAGCTCGGCGCGCACCCGCAGCCCGACGGCTCGTGCTGGTTCGCCGTCTGGGCGCCGAACGCGCAGTCGGTCTCGGTGATGGGCGACTTCAACGGCTGGAACCGCGCTGCGCACCCGCTCGAGCCCGTGTTCGACTCCGGCATCTGGCAGGCCCGCTTCGACAACATCGCCCCCGGCACGATCTACAAGTACCACATCGTCGCGCGCGGCGGGCAGTACGCGGTCGACAAAGCCGACCCCTTCGGCGTGCGCCACGAATGCCCGCCCGCCACCGGCTCCGTCGTCTGGGATCTCGCCTACGACTGGAACGACGCGGACTGGATGGCGAATCGCGGGCCGCGCCAGCGCCTCGACGCGCCCATGTCCGTCTACGAAGTCCACCTCGGATCGTGGCGGCGCTCGCCGGACACGGGCAACGCCTGCCTCGGCTACCGGGACCTCGCGCAGCCGCTCGCCGACTACGCCACCGAGATGGGTTTCACACACGTCGAACTGCTGCCGATCATGGAGCATCCCTTCTACGGCTCGTGGGGCTACCAGACCACGGGTTACTTCGCCCCCACCAGCCGCTACGGCTCACCGCAGGACTTCATGTTCCTCGTGGATACGCTCCACCGGCACGGCGTCGGCGTCATCCTCGATTGGGTGCCCTCGCATTTCCCGTCGGACCAGCACGGCCTCAGCTACTTCGACGGCACACACCTCTTCGAGCACGCCGACCCGCGCCAGGGCTTCCACCCCGACTGGCTGAGCTTCATCTTCAATTACGGCCGCCATGAAGTTCGCTGCTTCCTCATGAGCAGCGCGATGTTCTGGCTCGACCGC
>CAYUZD010000399.1:0-3216 GCA_964449475.1 uncultured Nitrospirales bacterium | reverse complement strand
CGCCGCGGCACTGCGTGAGCGGCGAGGTGACCTGCATCATTTTCTTGTTGACGGGGCGGCGCATGGTGCCGGCGAGATCGATCGCCGTGCCGTCCGCGAAGGCCGCGGCGGGTTTGCCGGTCTTCGCGTCGAGCGACCACAGTTTCATGTCGTGCGTAGCGAAGAAGACGCGTTCGTCGTCGCCGTCGCGCCAGTAGGTCGCGCCGCGGTGGACGAATCCGAGGTTGGTCGGGCGTCCGGCCTTGTAGCTTTCCGAGTCGAACGTCCACAGCGTCTCGCCGCTGACGGGATCGATCGCGGCGGCCTGCGCGAACGACGTCGTGACGTACATGACGCCATTGACGACGACGGGCGTTTGTTCGTTGAGGAACGGCGCGAGCGCGCGGTTGCCGGCGGCGATGGCGTCGTCGGGCGATTGCCACTCCCAGACGACCTTGAGGTCCTTCGCGTTGGTCTTGTTGATTTGGTCGAGCGCCGAGTACTTGGTGTTGCCCTGGTCGCCGCCGTAATACGGCCACTCGCCGTCGGCCGCCGCTGCGGATGCCGTGCCTTTTTGGGCCGATGCGCCGGTACACACCAGCGCAATGGCCGAAACTACCCCAACTAGAAGCCGCATGAGTCCTCCGCCGTGACGAAATGTCCGATGGCGCCGCAGCCCCGGACCGCAACCACACCTAACTCCAAGCGCAGAAACGAATTGCGAGATTCTCCCAATTAAAAACCATCAAGTCAATTCCGGTTCCTGGCGCGGACGCCGGTGAGCGTATCGCGTTGCCGCCGTTGGCCTTGTGAACTGACGACGGGAGGCCCTGCGGGATTCACGGCGTGCTCGGCGTTGAAGGTCGTGCGTCCGGTGGCTAAACTCCCGCAAATCTTTCGGATCGGGGGTCCAACATGGCGGAAGTGGCGTCGAATCGGGAACAAATCGAGTATTGGAACGAGAAAGCCGGGCCGCGATGGGTCGCGTACCAGGAAAAGCTGGATGCGCAGATCGCGCCATTCACGCGCGTGGTGCTGGACAAGGTTGGGCTGAAACCCGGCGAGCGGGTGCTCGATATCGGGTGCGGGTGCGGCGCGACCACGCTGGATGCGGCGTCGCGCGTGCGGCCGGGCGGCGAGGCGGTCGGCGCCGACATCTCGCGGCCGATGCTGCAACGGGCGCGGGACCGCGCGCGGGCGGCGGGTGCCGCGAATGCGACGTTCATTGAGGCGGACGCGCAGGCGTATGACTTCGGCGCCGGCACGTTCGACGCGGTGATCTCGCGGTTCGGCGTGATGTTTTTCGCCGACCCTATGGCGGCGTTTGCGAACATCCACCGCGCGCTGAAGTCGGGCGGGCGGTTGTGTTTCGTCTGTTGGCGGCCGGTGTTCGAGAATCCGTGGGTGACGATTCCGCTGCGCGCGGTGGCGGAGCACATAGAGTTGCCGCCGCCGCCCGATCCGAACGCGCCGGGGCCGTTTGCGTTCGCCGACAGCGACCGGCTGCGGAAGATCCTCGCGTCGGCGGGTTTCCTGGACGTTCAAATCGACAGGCACGATTTCCGACTGCCGATCGGGACTACGAATGATCTCGAGGAGGCGGTGGAGTTCGCGATGAACCTTGGACCGGTGAACTCCGTGCTCGTGGACAAGCCTGCGGCCGTGCTCGACCGGATTCGCGGAAGCATCCGGGAGGCGTTGGCGCCGCACCATACGCGCGAGGGCGTTCTGCTCGATTCGGCGTCGTGGCTGGTGAGCGCTCGGAGTGCGTGAGCCTTAGCGGGCGGCCACGGGGGGCCGCCCCTACGGACGCGCCTGTTACGCCCGGCGACGCGCGAACGCTGCGTAGACGCCGAGAAGAACGGCGAACGCCGCGATCGACGCGAGCAGGTTTGGCGACACGAGCGGGAACCATCCGCGCCAGGCGATCGCGGCCAGGCCGACGCCGAACAGCGCCTCGCCCGCGATCAGGCCCGAGCCGAACAACACGCCGGCGTCGTTCGGATTGCCCGCGCGGCCGCGGTTCACGAACCAGTGGAGCACGCCGCCGATGAAGATCGGCGTCGTGACGGTGAGCGGCAGATACATGCCGACCGCGACGGGCATGAGGTAGAAACGGAACGCGCGGCCCGAGACGCCGAGCGCGGCGTTGATCGCCAGCAGCGCCACGCCGATGCCGGCGCCGATGTACACCTTGTCGAGCGGCAGCGTCCCCTCGCCGAAGAACCCGTTCGCGAGACTCGCGAACAGCGTCGCCTGCGGCGCCTGGAACTTGTCGCCGATGCCGCCGTTGTGGTGCAACACGGACAGAATCGGCGCGAACACGAACGCGGGCACGATGACGCTGATGACCTGCATCCATTGCTGGTTCGCGGGCGTCGCGCGGACGAGTTGGCCAGTCTTGAGGTCCTGGGCGATGTCGCCCGACGTGCACGCGGCACAACACACGACGCCCGCGACGCCGAGCACGGCGAACATGGCCGACTCGCCGCGCACGCCGACCGCGAGCATGACCCCGGACGCGAGCAGCAGCGCGCAAATCGTCATGCCGGAGACGGGCGAGTTGGACGACCCGACGAGACCGACGATGTAGGTGGCGACGGCGACGAAGAGGAACGACGCGGCGACCATCACGAGGGTCGAGGCAATGGCGGCGACCTGCGAATCGAGCAGGAACTCGTACAGCCCGAACACACCGAGGACGGACAGCGCAAACAGCACGAGCAGCGCGGTGAAAGGCATGTCGCGGTCGGTGCGATCGACCGGGCCGGACGCGCCCGCGCCGAACCCGCGCAGCGCGCACACGCCGCCGAGAATGCCGCGCCGGACGCTCCAGATCGACGCGACGCCGCCGACCAGCATCGCGCCAACGCCGATGTAACGCAGGGATTCCTTGCCGGCGGCGGCCGCCGCAGGGAGCGCATCGCCGCTGCCGTCGAAATTGCGCAGCAACGGCAGCGCGACGAACCACATCAGCGCGCCGCCGAGGAAGACCTGCGCGCTGACGGCGAATTTCACGATGTATCCGACCGCGATAAGCGCGGGGCTGATGTTCCACCCGGCGTAGAACAGCGACCGGCCGGAATGGCCCGCGACCTCGAGCGCGCCGCGGACGAGCCCGAGCCCCTCGATCAGGAACTTGTACAGCGCGCCGATGCCGACGCCGGCGGCGATGGTGCGGAGTCCCGTGCCGCCGGTGTCGCCGGCGCGCAGGACCTCGGCGCACGCGACGCCCTC
>CAYUZD010000398.1:0-3228 GCA_964449475.1 uncultured Nitrospirales bacterium | reverse complement strand
TCGCGAAGATCGGCCCCGGCCGGAACCGCATCTCGCGCCGGCCCTGCGCGTCCTCGAGGATCATGTTCGTGCCGATGATGTCCGCGGGCATCAGGTCCGGCGTGAACTGGATGCGCGAGAACGCCGATGCGAGCGACTGGCTCAGCGTCCGCACGAGCATCGTCTTGCCGAGGCCCGGTACGCCCTCGAGCAGCACATGCCCGCCCGCGAACAGCCCGGTGAGCACGCCGTCCACGATGGGATCCGCGCCGACGATCACCTTGCCGATCTCCGCGCGCAACCCGTCAAACGCCTTCCGAAACGCCGCCGCCTTCTCTTCCACGTTCATAGTTCGACCCTCGTCCCTTTACCCTTTAGGATTCTTTTCATCGGAATCTATGCGTTGCGTCTTGCGTTTCATAGCGCGTTCCTTCGCGGCCAGCAGGCTCTGTGTATACGCATCCTGCACGGGCGCGGCGGGTTCCGCCGGCGCTTGCGGCATCGCGGCCAGCGTTACCGCGTCCGGCGCGGCCGGTTCCGCGCCAAACGTGGCCCGTTGCGGCTCTTCAGACGGTTCGACGCGCGTGTAGTCGCGCGCGGTGGCCGCCGCGGCGAGGTACGCGCCGGTCGCCGCCTGTGGGCGCGCGCGCGGCGCGGGCACGACCCGTTTCATCACCGGCAGCTGCCGCATGCCGCGCTGCACCGCGGCCGCCATCGCGCCCCACGGCAGCATCACGCGGCGCACGAAAATCTCGAGCGGGAACAGGCACGCGGCGACGCCCACGAGCCACGTCCACAGCGGCGTCACCGCCGGCGACGCGGTCAGCGTGTGCTCGAACGGGTTCTCGTCCAGCGCGAACACGCGACCGCCGCCGACCGCCGCCAGATCCTCAAGCACCGGCACGTTTGGCGTCGCGTATTCGTATTCGCGCGAATAGCCGAGCGCCAGCCCGGCGGGCAGCGTGCCCGTCGTGCCGTCCTCGCGCGCATAGGACAAGTTGAGCATGTAGACTCCTTGGTCGCCAAGCGGGAAGTCCGCCTCGTAGATCCCGGGCGCGGTCTGCGGCAGCTCGATCTCCGTCGGCTTGAAATCGGGACTCGTCACTACGCCGCGGGGCCGCAGGAAATTCAGGAACTTGCCGGAATCGTCCACGGCGTCAATCCGCACGTGGCCCCGGCCGTCGCGCACAAAGGTCTCGACGCGAAAGCTGCTCGGTTGCAAGTCGCGCGTCGCCCACCGCACCGTCTGCGCCCAAAACCCGTTGAACCCCTCCCACGGCACCCAGTCCGCCGCCCAGCGCGTCGTCGCGTCGGACGTGAACGCGACCGACTTGCCGAGGCCGTAGCGCCAGTGCGCGAGCACGGGGTCGTCCTCGTGCGACACGAGCGGCACGGTCGCGGTGTCTTTCGCGGTCGCGACGACGTACCCGCGCAGCTCGGGCGTGCCGCCCGCGATCGCCTGCAACAGCTCGGAATCGTGCAACACGCGCGGCGTGAACGGTTCCTCCATCAGCAGCCCGCGCTTCACGACGGACGCCTCCTTCGTGAAGATTTGCGGCAGGTTGTTCGGGTTGTTCACGAAGTAGAACTCGCCGCCGGTCGCTTCCGCGACGCTCCGCAACATGTTCTGGTCGCTCGGGCTGTGCGGATTGATGCACACCGTGCTCACCGCGATGCCGCCCTCGCTCAGTTGCGTCAGCAGCGCGCTCGTCGGCGCGGCGGGGTCGCCGTCCGAAATAATCAGCACGCGCTTCGCGGCGGCGTCGGCGTCAATCAGCGAGTCGTAGGCGAGTTGCAGCGTCGTGCCCACGTCCGGCATGTCGCCGATGTTCTGCGTGCCCGTCCGAATTGCCTGCGTCATGCTGCGCTTGTCGCCGACCGGCTCGAGCCGGTGCATCCATCCCTCGCCGGTCTGCCAGTCGTACGCGAGCAACCCCATGAGGTCCTGCGCGGACAGCACGTTCAGCGCCGCCATACTGATCTCGTTCGCCCACGCGTTGCCGTCGGGGAACTCCATCGTGTGCAGGATGAGCGCGAGCGCGCCGCGCGGCAGCATCTTGCGCTGCTTGATGTCCATGTCCACCGGCAGCGCCTCTTCGATCGGCGTGTCGAGAAACCCGCCCGCGCCGAACGTGTGCGGCCCGCCGACCATCACCAGTCCCACGCCGAGGTCGCGCACGGACGCGCGGATTGTCTCCATCTGCGCCGTAGTCAGGTCCGTCGCGCTCACATCCACGAGCACGACCGCGTCGTACGACTGCATCTGCGCGAGCGATACGCCGATTTCGCCGGGCGTCGCGAGGTCCACCGTCAACCCTTCGGCGCGTAGCGCGGCCTCGATCTCGACGCGTTCGCGCGCGTCGGCCGCGGCCACCAGCACGCGCGGCTCGCCGTAGACAATCGTGAACGCGCGGCCCTTGTTGTTCTCGCGCGTGGTGTCGGTCTCGGACTCAATCTCGACCTCGTACTCGAAGAACCCGGACGTGCCCAGTTCCTGCGACAGCACGAAGGTGTTGTCGCCCTTCTGCAACGTCACGGTCTGCGGCGGCAACATCCGGCGCTCGGTGCCCGCGCGCTGGTAGATCCGCATCGTGGCCTGCGTGTCCTCGTCCGCGTTGGCGACGACGCGCAACTGGAACGGCTCATCGGCCGAGGCGCGGTTCGGCGCGGACACCGACGCCAGTCGCACGTCGCTCCCGCCGCCCGTCTGCAGCGGCACGACGTCCACCTCGACGCCGGCCGCACGCGCGATCTTCGCCTCCTCGACGGCCGCGCCGCGGGTCTCGTTCCCGTCGGAATAGATGACCATCCGCTTCATGTGGCCCTGCGGGAATGCCGCCATCGCGAGCCGCATCGCCGCTGCGAGGTCGGTTTGCGCGCCGCCGACGTTCGAGTAGATGTCGCGCAGGCCCAGCGTCGGCGCGGCGGACAACTCGAGGCTCGCTTCCTCGCCGAACACGATCACCCCGGCCTTGTCGTTCTCCGTCATGTACGCGTCCGCGGCGTTGCGCACCCACTGCGCGGAGGCGAGCCGCTCTTGTTCCGGCACGCTGTCGGAATGGTCGAGCAGGAAAAATACCGCGAGGTCGTCGTTCGTCCTCACCCACTCAGCGCCCGCGAGCGCGAATACCAGGCACAGCAAGATCACCACGCGCAGCGCGACCGCGAACCACTTGCGCGGACCGCTCATCGACTGCACGCGCGTCGCCAGCCACAGCGTCCACGGCACCGCGATGAGCAGCAGCAACA
>CAYUZD010000397.1:0-3240 GCA_964449475.1 uncultured Nitrospirales bacterium | reverse complement strand
GCGACGGTCATGATCATCGAAGACGCGGGCAACTTCGGCCTGCCCCAGCTCCACCAGCTGCGCGGGCGCGTCGGGCGGAGCGGGTTCCCCTCCTATTGCTTCCTCATGGGCAAGCCCGCGACCGACGACGCGGCGCGGCGGCTCGAGATTTTGTGTTCGACGCACGACGGATTCCAGATCGCGGAGGAGGACTTCGCGTCGCGCGGCCCGGGCGAGGTCCACGGCGAGCGACAGTCCGGGCTGAGCGATCTGCGTGCGGCGCAGCTTCCGCGCGACGCCGAATTGCTAATCGAGGCCCGGCGCCTGGCCGAGGGCGTGTTCGCGCGCGATCCGCGCTTGTGCGAGTCGGAACATGCGCGGCTCGCACGCGCGGTCGATCGCCTGGCCCGCATCGCCGTTTGACGCGTCCGCTATCGGCGGCTCACTCCACGCCTCCGCACCCAGACCGCCGACCCTATCAAAAGCGCAGCGAGAATCGCCGCGGACAGCCCGTACCGGAGCACGGGGAGCAGCGGGAAGTCACCGCCGTCCAGCGGGTCGTAGCCAAGTTGCACCTCGACCCCGTCGCGCACGCCGTCGTCGTCAGTGTCCGGATCAAAGGGATCCGTCCCGGTGTCGTTCTCGTCCACGAAAATCCCGGTGTCTGTTTCGACTTCGTCTGGGAGAAGATCCTGGTCCGTGTCAACCGGTGAAGACGCCGGGTCGACGATTTGAATCACGTTTCCGCCGAAGGTGGTGAAGTACAGTTCCCCGCGGCCGTCCTCGCCGAAACCGCTCACGTTCGCGGCCGTCGGATTCAATACGCTGGTGTGATCTTGCAGATCGCTGATCCCGTTACCGTTGCGTACGAACGACCACATGTTGCCCAAGGAGTAGTCCGCGAAGAAGTACCGGCCCGTCATCGAGCTGTAGTCGAATCCGCGGTAAACATAGCCACCGGACACCGCGTGGCCGTCGGCCCGGACGTAGTCGTGCAGCGGCGGGACCATCTCGGGCAGCGTCGGCGCGACGGTGCCGCATCCCGGCGGCGGCGTCAGGAACCCTTCGTAGGCGTCCCAGCCGAAATTGAGGCCACCCGTGCTTGAATTCGCTTCGAAGCTGATTTCCTCGCGCGCGCCTTGCCCGACGTCGCCGATATACATGTCCCCCGTCGAACGATCGAAGCTGAATCGGTACGGATTGCGCAGGCCGGAGGACCAGATGAGGTCATCGCCGGCGACACCGACGTAAGGATTAGACGGCGGCGCAAAGGGGTTCTCGACGTCGCCGCTCGGGCCGGCATCCACTTCGATGCGGAGCATCTTACCCAGTTTGTCGTTGATGTTCTGCGCGCGTTCGCCGGAATCGCACGACCCGCCGCCATCGCCGAGGCCGATGTACAGGTAGTTGTTCGAGTCGCCCGGCCGGAAAGCGATCATTCCGCCGTTGTGGTTCGTCGCGGGCTGATCGATCTCGAAGAACACGATCTCCGAGGCCGGATCGGCGACGTTCGGATTCCCCGATACGGTGAATCGGGAGACGCGTGTGCCGAACTGAAAACCAGCGCCCGGATCCAGGTCGGCCGTGTAGTACACGAAGAAAAACCCGTTGCTGCCGTAGTCCGGGTGGAACGCGATGGAGAGCAGGCCGCCCTCCCCCGTCTGATCGACGTTCGTATTCGGACTGTCGTCCACATCGAGGAACGGCGTGCCCAGGACCGTGGAGGTGCTGAGATCGATGATGTGAATCTCGCCGCCGCGTTCCACCACGAAGAGCCGGCCGGTGTCTCCCGGCGGCGCGGCGACGTGCAGCGGCGACGAGAACCCACCCGCGAGCAGTTGCGCCGTGATGGACGCGTCCGCCTGGATCCCCGCGGCACCTGCGATCGCCAGCGCGATGACGGCCACTGCGCGGCGCAACTTGATGGAATCCACGACAAACATCACCGCACCCCTCCCCAGCGATTCCGGCAAGCGTTGGCCCCGGCAGGCCTTCAGTATACCGATTACGCGAAGGAACGGATCACGAATTGACGTAAATGTGAGCGCGAGGATCGAATTGGGCGGGATTGCAATTGACGAACCGGTCCTGCGCTAGAAGTTTTCGTACCCAGGACCGACTTGGTCGACCTGTTGACGGGCCTCGACGATGCCGCCTGCTTTCGTGCATTCGATCTGGAGCGACTCGACTCCGATCCCCGTCGCGCGCAACTTTTCCAGATCGAGGAACAGGCGCGCGCGGGTGCCTTCGTCCACGGTGACGGGTTCGCCGGTCCTAATGAACGTACCGCGAATCTTCCAGAGTTCGTCGGCGTCCTCGAGCAGGCGGAACCCGGTCTCGCCGGCGACGCGCACGTGCAGCAGGATGCCCCAACTGTTGCCGTCCGACGACACGCCGGGCAACGGCGCGGACCGGCCGTTCGGCCACGGCGCGTAAAGGTAGAGCGGGCGGTTGCCCGCGTTTTCGCAACGCACCTCGATGTAGCCGCCGGAGATGTCCGCGGCGGAGATCTCGAAGCGGGCGTCCGGCGCGGCGCGCAGAAGGTAGATGCCGCCGACGGCGCCGAGTACGAGCGCGAGCATCACCGCGCCCGCGGCAAGGTTCGACTGCAACGGCGTGAAGCGTGGGGCGCGCAGACGCGGCGGCGCGGGCAACAGGTCGAGCCGGATCGGATACTCGTCGAGTGGAAGATCGACGCCGCCGCCGAGGTCGCCGGTCGATTTCGCCTCGACGATGCTCTGCAGTTCGGCGAGCGTCTCGGAAGCTTCACCCAAGCGCGATGCGACCGCGCGGTTGCTCTCGTTGAGTTTTCGCGGATCGACGCCGCCCTTGGCCGCCAGCTTGATGAGTTTCTTCTGATCGCGTTTCGCAGCTTCGATAAACGACTCCGCGGCCGGAATCTGAAGCTTCGCGTCGCGGCGCATTTCGTCTACGGCGCGCTTGGCCCGGGAGAGGTGCTGATCGTAGCGCGCGCGGACCTCGTCGTACTTCGTGCGCGCAAGCTGTTTGTCCGCACGCAGCTTCGTCCAGTGCGCCGCCTCGCCCTCGACGCGTTCCAGATAGGACAACGCGAGCCGGAACTGATCGAGCCGGGTCGATTCGGGCATGCCGGTACTCCGCACGCGGGGCCGGGGCCGATTATCCCTTACGGCCGCCCTTGCGCGCCAACGCCGCCTTCACGAATTCGCGAAACAGCGGTTGCGGGTGGAGCGGCGTGCTCTTGAACTCGGGATGGAACTGCGCGGCGCAGAACCACGGGTG
>CAYUZD010000396.1:0-3250 GCA_964449475.1 uncultured Nitrospirales bacterium | reverse complement strand
AGAAACAGGATGTTGAGGTGCGGCGTGAGCAACAGGAGCATCGCGGCCCACGCGGCGACGGCGGCGGTGCGCCGGCCCCGGCGGGAGCGAATGAGGCGCGGTGTGCCCTTGCCGCCGCCCGTGGCGGACTTGCGCCAGGATCGAAAGATAAGAATGCCGAGCAGCGACACGAGCGTGAGGACGACAGAGAGTGTTAGTGCCTCGGCCTCGCGGAAGTTGTTGCGCTCATTGACGATTTGGACGCTGAGATATGGGAAATCGTCGCCAAAAAAGAGCGGCGCGCTGAACGACGCGCCGGAATTCATGAACGTGAGAAGCGACGCGCCAAGGAGTGCGGGGGTCAACATCGGCAGCGTGACGCGGCGGAACGTCATCCATCGTCCCGCGCCGAGGGTGCGAGCGGCCTCGATTTGGGCGGAGTCGATGGACTCGAGCGCGGCGGAGACCATCGAGAAGAAATAGACCGAGAACGAGTAGGTGTGAATCAGCAGGATCGCGGCGGGGCCGGTCAGGTTGAAGTCGTCAAACGCCGTGTAGTGGTGAACGGTGCGGGGCAGCAGGCCGATGTCGGGCCCGAAGAGGTAATAGAAGCTGAGCGTGCCGACGAGGGGCGGCAGGGCGAAGGGGAGATACGCCAGGGCGGCGAGAACGCCGCGCCCGGGGAATCGATAGAGGGTGACGAGGCAGGCGAGTGCGGAGCCGGCGATGCCCGCGGTGAGGACGGAGGCGAAACCCATCAGCACGGTATTGACGAGCGCGGCGCGGCCGGCGCCCTTGAGGACGGCGGGCCAGGACCAGTCCGCGAGCGCGGCGGCGGCGAGCCGGGCGGTCGGGTAGGCGATGGTGATACCGAGCGCGAGCAGGCAGACGGCGCGCGCGATGCGATCAGCGTGCGCGATACGATCGGCGCGCGCGGGTGTCCGTGCGGGGGCGCTCACGTTAGCGGCGAGGCGGTATGCCGTCAGCCGGCGTGATGGGCGAGGTCGTGGTCGACGTAGCGGCGGATCGCGTGATGATCATCCTCATCGAGCTTGGTGTAGAGGATGGCGACTTGAAACTCGGAGTCCGAACGGAGACTCGGATCGCAGCGGATGACGATGCCCTCGGCGTTGACGGTGCGGCTTTCGGGTTTGGGAAGTTCGAGCAGGATCTCCATTTTGGTCATTACGGGGACGGGCCGGTGCGTGCGGCAGAGGACCCCGCTGCAACTGATGTTGTCGACGTGGTTGATGAGGCCGTCGGAGACCGCGGCCGCGCTCTGTTTGAAACCGCGCTTGCTGCGCGGGTGCTTGCGACGTTCGGACTTGTCGTTGGACATGTGAACTCCCCTCGGGCCGCGCGGGCTACCGGCGGAAACTATACCCTAAACTGAGGCTGGCCCAGTTGACGCCGGCGTTGGTGCGGCCGAGGTCGGCGTTGGAGATGTGGCCGAGCTTGAACGCGACGTTCCAGTTGGAATCGAAGACGTAACCGACGCCGATCTCCTCCATGAAATTGAAATGGCTCGAGTTTCCCTTGAAGGTGTCGGTCTGTCCGATGATCATGCCGCCCAATTCGGCGTAGAGCTTGCGGTATTCGTAGGGTTTTGGGTAGCCGCGAAGCGACACACCCGCGCCGGCCGCGAAAATCTCGTTGTTTCCGGCGTTGTTTTCGTCCCAGTACATGAACGGCATGAGACGCGGGCTGACGGTGAGGTGTTTGCGGACGGGCACTTCGTAGTCGACGATTGCGCGGATTCCGACGTCGCCGGCGCGCTGTTCGTGCCCGGACTTCCACGCGGTCTTGGCGGCGCCTTCGATTCGCAGCCAGCCCTTGTCCCAGCCGCGCCAATCCGCGCGAGCCTGGGATTGACTCGACGAGTTCTTTGAGCCGGCTTCTTGCCGCTGCCGTGGAGCGGGGTCAGGCGCCTTGTCTTCTTCCGCGAAGGCGGTAGAACCATACCCGAGCGAGAGTGCGAGGAGCAGCGAAACTATCGGACGCGCCACATCAAACTTCCTTGCTTTGAAATACACGTGAAAACGAGTGCGAAATGGTACGCAACAGGGGAATTGGGAGTCAACGGTAAGCGCGATCCAAGGCGATCCCCGCGAACTCGGAATTTGGTATCCTGCCGGACGTGTTTTCACGCTCGGGGTTGGCACGCGTCCGGAATCCAGCCATCGATGGGAGTGCATATCATGCGGTGTTTCGTCCGAACTGTTGTAGCGGCCGGGGTGGTGCTGGCGGCGTTAGCGGCATCGCCGGCGCACGCTGGGTACAAGCGGATGAACGCGCCCAATGCGGCGGACGCGATGGCGGTGCATATCTACCAGCTCGACAACGGGCTGACGGTGTACCTGACGGAGAACCCGGAGTCGCTGCGGTTCTATGCCGAGATTGCGGTGCGCGCCGGGAGCAAGCAGGACCCGGCCGACGCGACGGGGCTCGCGCACTACCTTGAACATCTCTTGTTCAAGGGCACGACGACACTCGGGACGCTGGACTACGAGAAGGAGAAGCCGTACCTCGACCGGATTACCGGCCTGTACGATGAGCATTTCCGCACGACGAACGAGGCGCGACGGAAGGAGATCTACGCGGAGATCAACCGGGTGGCGCAGGAGGGCGCGGCGTACGCAGTGCCCAACGAGATCGACAAGTTGTACAAAGCGATGGGCGGCGACGCGCTGAACGCGCACACGTGGCAGGAGGAGACGGTCTACAAGGTGAGCCTGCCGATGAACCGGCTCGAACAGTGGGCCGCGATCGAGTCGGAGCGGTTCCGCGATCCGGTATTCCGGTTGTTCCACACGGAACTGGAGACGGTGTACGAAGAAAAGAACCGTTCGCTGGACAACAAGGACCGGGTGATCAACGAGGCGGTGGGCGAGGCGTTGTTCAAACACCACCCGTACGGCCAGCAATCGACGATCGGGACGGTGGAACACCTGAAGAACCCGAACCTGGGCTACATCTACGACTACTTCCGCACGTGGTACGTGCCGAACAACATGGCTATTGTCATCAGTGGGAACATCGACATCGATGAGACGATGCAGATCATCGACAAGTACTTCTCGAGTTGGCAACCGCGGGAGCTGCCGGAGCCGAAGACGTTTGCGGAGGAGCCGCTGCAGGGCGCGGAACGCGTGACGACGAAGTATAAGGGCGAGGAGTTCGTGCTGTTGGCGTTCCGGACGGCGGCGGTGAACGACGACGACGCGGACGCACTCAAGCTGATCGACATGATCCTCGACAACTCGACGGCGGG
>CAYUZD010000395.1:0-3264 GCA_964449475.1 uncultured Nitrospirales bacterium | reverse complement strand
CGCCCGTCCGCGTCGCAATCTTCCCGTCGAGCGACATCGCGCATTTCGCGATCACGAACGGCATCCCCGTCGTAATATGCTTGATGAACGCCTCGTTCAGCCGCCGCGCCTCGGCCTCCAGCACGCCCACGTCCACCGCGACGCCCGCGTCGCGCAGCGCCGCGATCCCACGGCCCGACACCAGCGGGTTCGGATCGACCATCGCCGCCACGACCCGCTTCGGCCGTCGCTCCTTGAGCAGGTCCACGCAAGGCGGCGTCTTCCCGTCGTGCGAACACGGCTCGAGCGACACATACACCGTCGCATCGGAAACGTCGCCCGCCCCGCGCAGCGCGTTCACCTCGGCATGCGGACCACCCGCGGCCTCGTGAAATCCCTCCGCCACCACGCGACCGCCCCGCACCACCACGCATCCCACCATCGGGTTCGGGCTGGTGCGCCCGCGCCCGCGCTCGGCCAGGGCCAGCGCGCGCTCCATGTACTCCCGATCGGTCGGCATAAAAAAATCGTCCCGGATGCACACCGCACCCTCGGGACGAATCAACGCCCACGCCGCGCTGCGCAGTCCCGGACACGACGGCGACCCACGCCGCCGCGAACCAGGCACACGCCCAGCGCACGCAGTCGTCTCAACCTTCTACCATCCGGACTCTAACCGTCGGCCCTGGAATTTCACCAGATCAGTCCCGGACCGGAGTCCGGGAGTCGCGGGCTGTACCGCCGGTGGGGAATTCCACCCCGCCCCGAAGGTTAAGCTATGAACTATCTGTGAAGAGTATACCCCCGGCCAACCGACCAGTCAATCAACCCTCAACCACAACCAATTCCAGCCGTTCCCGCTGTGTTCCACCTCAAGCGATGCCACGCCCAAACGGGCTATGCTTGCGTGCGCACTTCAACCCACGCACGCCACTTCGGGTACTATATGCGGCCACCCGCAAAGCGGGACAATCCGCGAATTCTGGAACCGGAGCCACACACGCAGCGAATGCGCATCCTCTCTCCCAAACGCGTCGCCGTGCTCGCGTTCCTCGCGACCGTCGCCGCCGCGCTGCCCGGTGTGCGCTCACTCCAGAATGAGACCGACGCTGCCGCAGGCTACATTCCCCGCAGCGGTCCCGAAGCCGAGTTCTACCGCGCCTACCTCGATGAGTTCATTCCCGATTTCGGCACCGTCGTCGTCGCTACCGGCGACGTCTGGCGGCCGGACCGCTGGCAGGCCCTCCGCGATCTCGCCGAGGAACTCGAAAGTCTCGAAGTCGTCGAGCGCGTCATCGGTCTGCCCAACGCGGACTACGTCACCGGTACCGCCGAGAGCGTCGAGGTCGAGGATTTTGTCGACCTCGTGCCCGAGGCGGGCGATCGCCTCCGTGACATCGCCGTCAACTACGAACCCTATCTGAACACATTGGTCACACCGGACGGCAAGGCCGTCGCCCTCTACGTCCCCTCGCGCGTCGATGCCGACGCCGTCGCGTTTGATGAAAAAGTCACGCCCGTCGTCGAGAAGTACGCCAGCGTGTTCCAGGATCCCGCCGGCGGTGACCTCTTCCAGAGCGGCGATCATTATGTCGGCGCGGAAATCGCCCGCCAGACCGAAGCCTCGACTCTCATGATCGGCGGCACGATGTTGATCATGCTCATCATCGCCGCAGTCTCCTTGCGCAGCCTCTCCGGCGGCGTCATGTGCGTCGCCTCGGGCGTGTTCGGTGTCTACTTTACGTTCGCGCTGATGGGCTACCTCGGCATCACGATGAACTCCGTGAACTCGCTCGTGCTCAACATGATTATCCCCTACGGCACCGCCTACACCATCCACGCCGTCGACTACGTCAAGCGCGATCGCGAATTCTTCCTCGGCGTCGTCCCGGTCTCGGGTCTCGGGCCGTTTCTGTTCGCCGGTATCTCCACCATGCTCGGCTTCGGGATGACGGCCGTGAGCAGCGTCCAAAACATTGTCCAGTTCGGCCTGCTCGGCGTCTTCGGCGTGCTCATGATCATGTACACCACCGCCTTCCTGACGTTTCCCATCACCGCCCGCCTCGCTGCGCGCCGGCCACCCAAAACCGTGAAGCCCGCCCCCGCGGTGTTCCTCTCCGCGATGAACACGCCACGCGCGTTGGCGCTCGGCCTCACGCTCGTGCTCCTCGTCGTCTCCGTCGCGGGCGCGCTCCAGGCCCGCGTGAACTACGAACCCATCGAGTACCTGTTGCCGGGTAACTCCGCGCGCGACAACGCCGACCGCGGCTCCGCATTGTTCAGCCGCCATACCATGCCCCTCGTCTTCTCCGGCGAGAAAGCCGACGACGCGCTCGACCCGGAACGCTGGAAGAAGATCAACTCGCTGCTCGAGGAACTCAAGCGAGACTACCCCGGACTCCGCGCATCGTGGCTCTACGATCAGATTAAGCAGCTCAGCCTCGCCTACACCGCGGACGATCCCCAGCCCACCGCCATGCCCGGCAGCGCCGACCTCATCGCGCAGTATCTCGTCCTATTCGAGGAGCGCGACCTACAACCCTTCGTCGATACCGATCGAAAAGATCTGAACGTCGCCCTCGGCATCCCCTTCCGCAACTCCGAATCGTTCAACATGTTCCGGGACGACATCAACCGGCGCATGCAGGAGGCCGGACTCAACGGCAAGATCACCGGCCGCCAGTACTTCTTCTTCGAGGTCGGCGACACCATCGCCGTCGAGAATCTCGAATCCGTCGCGATGGGTCTCGCAGTCCTGCTCCTGTGCTTCGTCGTCTACACGCGTTCGCTTCGCTGCGGAATCGCCTCCCTCCTCGTCAACGTCATCCCCGTCATGGGATGCATCGCGTTCATGGTCCTGCTCGGCATCGACCTCGACATCGGCAGCTCCATCGTCGCCGCCGTCGCCCTCGGCATGGTCGTCGACGACACCGGCCACATGGTCGCGCGCTACGTCGCCCACCGCCGCACCGGCCTCGATCCCCGGCCCGCCGCCGAAAAAATGCTCTCGGAACTCTGGTATTCCGTGCTCATGACCACCGTCGTCATCTCCGTCGGCTTCTTCGTCGCCAATTTCGCCCCGCTCGTGCCGTTCCACACCTTCTCGCGCACGCTCACCGCCACCATGATCCTCGCCGTCTTCTGCGACCTCTTCCTCCTCCCCGCGCTTCTCGTCCACCTCGACCG
Organism: uncultured Nitrospirales bacterium; assembly: GCA_964449475.1. GTDB lineage: Bacteria > Hydrogenedentota > Hydrogenedentia > Hydrogenedentales > VFKU01. Next base: position 99 of record CAYUZD010000395.1, on the reverse strand, counting down.
CGACAGAAAGCCCGCCTGACTTCGCTCCGTCCCGCTCCAGATGCTAGTGTGACCGCCCCGTCTTTGCGAGGAGAAGGTTTTGCGACACACTGTCATTGC
>CAYUZD010000394.1:0-3268 GCA_964449475.1 uncultured Nitrospirales bacterium | reverse complement strand
GCACGGAGCCGTCCGCGGAAGAAGAGATACGGCTCGTGTTCGGCAAGGTGTACGAGATTGTGAAGGAACGGTACCCGAACCTCCTCGGCGACTACGAAGTCGAGATGGTGGACGGGCTGCCGTGGGTCAGGACGAAGCACGGGAAAGTTTAATACGCGACATCTTGAGCGGAGCGAAGGATGTCTTCGCGCGGATGACGCTGCTGAGCGGGCGAGATCCTTCGCTCTGCTCAGGATGACAAAATGGTTGAGCGTACAATTGAGTAATAATAGATTGTCGGGGATGAAACGAAAGAGCAGCGGGAAGGGGAGGTAGGTAGCAATGTTTGAAGTGAGAGAACGGTTCAAGCTGTCGGAGAAATTCCTGGACGAGTTCCGGGAGCAACAGCCGAAGTGGGGCCCGCTGGGGTACGTGACGTTCAAGCGGACGTATGCCCGGCCGGTGCGCGAGGAGGGCCAGCCCGAGCGGACGGAGGAATTCTGGGAATCGATCCGGCGCGTGGTCGAGGGCTGCTATACGATCCAGCTTAACCACTGTAAGAACCTCAAACTCCCCTGGATACCGTTCAAGGCGCAGAAGTCCGCGCAGGAAATGTTCCGGCTGATGTGGAACTTCAAGTTCCTGCCGCCGGGCCGCGGCCTGTGGATGATGGGCACGGACTACATCTACCAGCGCGGGTCGGGCGCGCTGAACAACTGCGCGTTCGTGTCGACCGGCGAGATTGACGTGTCGTTCTCCGAGCCGTTCTGCTTCCTGATGGACATGTCGATGCTCGGCGTCGGCGTCGCGTTCGACACGGAAGGCGCGGGCAAGGTCTTCATCAAGCAGCCGGAGATCGCGGGCTACACGCACGTCGTCGAGGACTCGAAGGAAGGCTGGGTGGACCTCGTGCGCGCGGTGCTCGAGAGCTACATCGGCCAGGGCAAGCGCCCCGCGAAGATCGATTTCTCGAAGATCCGCCCGATGGGCGCGCCGATCCGCACGTTCGGCGGCATCGCGCCGGGCCCGGGGCCGCTCATCGAGTGCATCAAGAACGTAGACACGATCCTGCAGCCGCGCGTCGGCGAGCGGATCACATCGTCGGACCTCACGGACCTGATGAACGTCATCGGCAAGTGCGTGGTGTCGGGCGGCGTGCGCCGCACGGCCGAGCTCGCGCTGGGCGCGCCGGACGACGAAGAATATCTCACGCTGAAGGACCCGAAGCTGCACGAGAAGCAACTCCGTGAGTGGCGCTGGGCGTCGAACAACAGCGTTTCGGCCGAGGTCGGCATCAACTACAACAAGGTCGGCACGCAGACGGCGAAGAACGGCGAGCCGGGCTACTTCTGGCGGCGGAACGCGCAGGCGTTCGGCCGGCTCAAGGACGGCGAGACCTGGCGCGACGCGAAGGTCGCCGGGACGAACCCGTGCGCGGAGCAGAGCCTCGAGTCGTTCGAGATCTGCAACCTCGTCGAGACGTTTCCCTCGCTGCACGAGACGTACGAGGAATACAAGCGCACGCTGAAGTTCGCGTACCTCTATGCAAAGACCGTGACGCTCATTCCGACGCACAACGAACGCACGAACGCGATCATGCTGCGCAACCGCCGCATCGGTCTCTCGCAATCGGGCATCGTCGAGTCGTTCGAGCGTCACGGCCGGCGCACGCACTTCGAGTGGTGCGACAAGGGCTACCAGTACATCGGCGAGCTCGACAAGATTTACTCGGGCTGGCTGTGCATCCCGGAAAGCATCAAGAAGACGTCCGTGAAACCAAGCGGCACGGTGTCGCTGATGCCGGGCGTCACGCCGGGGATCCACTACGCGCATTCGAAGTACTACCACCGCACGATCCGCATCGACAAGACCAGCCCGCTCATCGGGCCGCTCCGCGCCGCCGGCCACCGCATCGAGGAATCGGTCTACGGCGACAACACGTGGGTCGTGTATTTCCCCGTGAAGGAGGAGCACTTCGACCGCGCGAAGGACGAGGTCTCGGTCTGGGAACAGGTCGAGAACGTCGCGCAGATGCAGTACTACTGGGCGGACAACCAGGTGAGCGCGACGATCACGTTCCGGCCGGAAGAGGCGAAGGACATTCCGCGGATCCTCGAGTTGTACGAGACGCGGCTGAAGTCCATCAGCTTCCTGCCGCTCGTCGAACACAACTATCCGCAGGCGCCGTACCAGACGATCACGAAGGAAGCATTCGACTTGGCGTCGGCGAAGCTTGAGCCGGTCGACTTCGGCAAGATGGCGACATCCGAGTCGCAGGACATGTACTGCGACGGCGACAAGTGCACGCTCGCGCCGCCGCACGAACAGCCGCAGACCGAAGAGCTGCCGCTGGTCGAGGCCGAAACGGAGGAAACCCGCGCGGGCAACGGCAAGTCAGGTGCGCGCCGCGAACACGATCCGGTGCCGGCAAAGTAACCCATACCGGGAACATCCCGACTCGTAGTACTCCGGCCGGGGCGCTAGTCGCGCCTCGGCCGGCGCATTTTACTGCGCCTTGCGGAACCGGAACGCGTGATAGACGTGGATGGGGAACGGACGGACGGGCGGGAAACTGCGGCGCGCGTCGACCGTGAACTCGCGCATGAGCGTCGGGATGATGCGGCGCCGGCGTTCGCCGAAATCGTTGTCCGCGGAACGGCCCGTGAGCAGTTTGAGGCCCAGATCGAGCAACGGCGAATCGCCCGGCGTCACCATCACGAAGACGCCTCCGGGCTTGAGCACGCGGCGGAATTCGCGCGCGGCGCGGTCGAACGGATCGATGAACTCGAGGGAGCTCATCGCGACTATTGCGTCGATGGATTCCGTCGCGTACGGCAGGTCCGCGCCCGACGCCCGGCACAAGCGCGCGCGTACGCCTTCTCCCGCGAGTACGTCTTCGACCTCGCGTGCGTGTGGGTGGATGTCGACGCCGAGCAGTTCGTCGCAGTGCCGGGCGAGTTCGGGCATCAGCATGCCGCCGCCGTAACCGATGTCCAGGAGGCGAGGATAGCGGAGATTGCCGAGCAGGTTGACCAGCAGGCGGAATCGCCGCCGCAGGATGAACCCGAGCACGCCGGACTCGGTCCAGGTGGGGCAGTCAATCTCGCTCGTCTTGATCCACCGCTCCCGGGGGAGCAACCGAATCTCGCCGTTGACGCGACCGGACACTGCGCCTCCAGCCCGGCGTTCGAGGGGCATCCGAGGAGGGATGAAATGGCGTCCCGTAGGGGATTCGAACCCCTGTTGCCGCCGTGAAAGGGCGGTGTCCTAGACCAGGCTAGACGAACGG
>CAYUZD010000393.1:0-3271 GCA_964449475.1 uncultured Nitrospirales bacterium | reverse complement strand
GCCCCGCGAAGTTCGTCAGCGCGTCGAGCCTCGCGCCCGGCCTCATCGCGCTCGGAGCGTCGCTCTCCGTGCAGGGTCCGTCGAGCACGCGCACGGTCAAGGCCGCCGACTTCTTCGTCACGCCGAAGGCCGAAACCGAGCGCGAGTACGCGCTCCAGCCGAACGAGATCGTCACGTCGATCGAGATCCCGGTCGCCGGATTGAAGAACGGCGTCTACGAAGTGCGCCAACGCAAGGGACTCGATTGGCCGATGGTCGCCGCATTCGTCGCGTACAAGGACAACGGCGGCAAGGCGCAGGACGCGCGAATCGTCCTCGGCCACGTCGCGCCGCGTCCGTGGCACTCGAAGGCCGGGTCGCAGGCGCTCGAGGGACAGGCCGTCTCGGCCGAGTCGCTCGACAAGGCCGCGCAGGCTGCGCTTGCGGAGGCAACCCCGCTGAGCGGAAACGCTTACAAGGTCGCCCAAGCGAAGGTCGCCATCCGCCGGGCCGGTCTCGCCGCCGCAGGCTGATTACCCATAAGTTGTTGATAATTAATAGGTTACGAGCAGGATTCGTAGCGTAGTTCGCGCGGATCCTGTTCTGTTTTGCCTCGACACGCTGGAGCGCCGATTCGGCACGCGCGTATACTGTCGCCGAATCGAGCGGTGACGCCGCCGGACGGAATGCCCGCCGGTGACGAAGTGTTATCCGTACACGCTCGTTCGTTCGATCTCACGGAAATTCTGGGAGGACACCATGAGACTTGTCATCGCTTGCATGGCCGTCGCGTGCGTCGCCGGTAGCGCGTTCGCGGGTTCGGCCGGTATCGAAGGGAATTACATCGAAGTCCGCTCCTGCGACGTGTACACGGCCGCGTGCCACGCCAACGCCGAAATCGGCCTCACGGGCGAAGAGGCCACGATGGCGTGGCAGATCACGCGCGGGTCGTTCGACGGCGTAGACCTCGCCGGCCTCACGGTCGTCGCGTCGATTCGCACGGACGCCACGCTGACCAACGTCGAGCGCGAGACATTCACCGGTCGCGGCATCGTGATCGTGGACGACAAGGCCACTCCCGCGCAGCGTGACGCGCTCGTCGCCCTTGCGCGCGATCGCGCGGGCTCGCTGCTCTCGGAAGTCGTTCGCGTCGACTCTGCGGAGATCCAGATGACGATCGGCGAGGAGCACGGCGTCGCCATTCTTCGCGCGGGCGACCTCGCCGCGATTCAGACGCGGTGCATCGTCGCCGGCGACAAGCACTGCGGAAACGATCACGCTTACTATCCCCCGCTCACCAAAGTGGACAACCCCACGGTCGCCTACACGCAGCGCGACATGTTCATGGCCGACGGCCTCGGCGTGACGTGGGACGACACGGACCGCCGCAGCGCCTACATCGCGACGTTCCAGGACTGACGGGCTGGAGATTCGAAAGGGACTGGTTCGCGGCCGGAAGCGGATTCCGTTTCCGGCCGCGTTTACATTGCTGCCGCGATGCCGGGGCCATTTGAATAGGCCCACGCGCGATTCGTCGGGTTTAACGGGTTCGAGCAGATCCGAGGAGGTTTAACAGAACATGAGTAGGTTGCTAGTGCGTTTGTCGGCAGTCGCTGCGGTGTGTCTCGCATTCGCCATGGGGGCCGTCGCCGAAGACGGGCTGAAATTGACCGTCGTGGACAAACCCGCCCCGGACGGCGTCGCCGATGACGTGAAGACCGCTGTCGTCCCGAAGGCATACCAGATTTCCGATGCGGACGGGCTCATTTACGAGTTCTGGTTCGTGCCGGGACTCAAGGCGTCTGCACACGGCGCCAACGCCAAGGAATCGCTCGACAAAGTCGAGGAAATCTCGTTGCTCGGCATCGCGACCTCCTCGCGCGACGACTACCACGATTTCCGAGACGACCCCGTCGAGCCCAACGTCTTCGTGATGCGCCTCGCGCTCCAGCCCAAGGACGGCAACCACATGGGCACCGCGCCGTTCGACACGTTTGCCATCCTCATCCCGGCCAAGATGGACCCCGAACTCAAGGACTTCCGCGACCACGACACAATGGTCGAGCTCGCGTCCGAGGGCACCATCGCCGAGCACCCGCCCATCCTCTCGCTGCAGCCGTTCGACGCTCCCGGCGGCGACATCCCGCGCCTGCAACACGACGAAGAGGAGGAGTGGCAATTCCTGATGATCCAGTTGCCGATCGAGGCCGGCGGCGAAACGAAGCCGATCACACTGGGCCTCATCGTCGAAGGGATCGGCGAGCTGTAATCGCCTGACCATTCGCAACCCCGCGTCCGGCATGCGCACCGCGAGCCGGACGCTTCATTTTGCCCTTGAATCCTGCTCGAACGCGCCCCATAGTATCGCCCGTCGCGATCGGAGATTCCGGCCTTGGCGTGGTACTACGCGGTGGGTGACGAACGGCGTGGACCGCTGTCCGACACCGAATTTCAGGTGCTGCTCTCCAACGGCACCGTCCGCCCGGACACGCTCGTCTGGCGGGACGGTATGCCGGACTGGTTGCCGCACCGCGACGTCACTGGCGGCGCCGCCAACTACGGCGGCCACGTCGGCATGCGCTACGCCGGGTTCTGGATCCGGTTCGCCGCGAAAATCATCGATATGGTGATACTCATCCTCTTTGGATCGGCAATAAACATTGTGCTGACCATCGCGTTGAGCTTTGACGTTCTTGACGATCCGTTCGCGCCCGCCTACTTCGCATGGTCCGCAGCGGGATTCGTATTGCGGGGCCTGTATCACACTGTCTTCGTCGGCTCACTCGGAGCGACGCCGGGAAAATTGATGTTGAGTCTGCGCGTCGTGCGTGCCGAAGGAAGCCCGGTCGGCTTCCTTCATGCGTTCGGTCGTTGGGTGTCCGCGTCACTCAACTGGCTAACACTGTGTATCGGCTGGATGATGGCGGGCTGGAACGAAGAGAAATGCGGCCTGCACGATTTCATCTGCGGCACGCGAGTCATCCACGTGGACTGATCTGAGCGTTCACCCGCCGCGCACGCGCGCGATCGCCGCATCCACCCACTCGAGCGTCAGCCACGCGTGCGGGCAGTCCGCACCGGCCGGCTCCGGCACCTCGCCCGCGCGCAGCCGGTCGATCCGCGCGGATTCCGTGAGCAGTTCGAGGTCGCCTTGCAACAGTTCGCGGGTCGTCGTCCAGTGTTCGCCCTCGCGCACGCCGTGCAACCGGCCCGTCTCAAACAGGCCCCGCACCGATTCCTCGTCGGATCGCAGCAGCGCGGCGATCCCCGCCAGTTCGAGTTTCTCCGCCAT
>CAYUZD010000392.1:0-3272 GCA_964449475.1 uncultured Nitrospirales bacterium | reverse complement strand
GTTCCTTGGCGTGCCGGCCGAGATCGATCGCCTTGTCGATCTCCTTGCAGTACGTGGCCACGCGCACCATGCTGACGATCGAGTCCTTTTTCGGACCGATGTCCTTGTAGTCCGTCCGGCCGACGTCGGCCATGACGGACACCTTCGACCCGCCTTCGTACGCCACTTCCCGCAGGTACTCTTCATCGCAGAACTTCGCGGGGCCGAACTTCTTCACGTCGAACTGGTTCTTGTCGCACTTGTATCCCAGCTCGACGTAATCGACGCCGGCCTTCGAACACGCGTCGAACACCCGCTTGACCTGTTCGGTCGAAAACTTGTGGTCGTTCATCAGTCCGCCGTCGCGGATGGTGCAGTCCAGAATGCGGATTTCGGGCCGGTACATGGGGCGGAACACTCCTAAAAACGCTGGGAAAAGAAGCGCATAGCCTACGCGGCGAGCCGTCGGGGAGTCAAGTGTTTACCGGCCGGGCTGGGCCTCGCGCCTGAGCGCGGCCCGCCACGCGCCATCGTCCCGCGCCTTCACGATCTCGTCCAGCAATCGCTCCGCGACCCGCATGAATCCGTCGTCGTATATGTGTTCGCCCATCTCGAAGTCTTCCGGCTGCAACACATCGAGCATCTCGACGTATCGCACATTCGGCGCGCGCGTCAGTTCGAATCGCAGAAAGCTGAAATTCTTTTCCTGCATCGCGCGCGCGTCGGGAGTTTGCACCGTGTAATACAGGATCCCGATACCGTGCTCCGCGGCGAGGCGGTCGATTTCTTCAAACACCGGCATCAGCTCGTGACGCGCGTCGATGGACTGCGCGTACAGCCTCTGGCCTTCCTCCGCAAACAGCGCAATGCGCTCCTCGCGCGACAGCGCCGCACTCTCGGCTGTCGGATCGACCGGATCTTCCTGCACACTCTCTGCCGTGCGCAGCGCGTCCGCCGCTTCAATGCGTAGTCCGTTAAGAAAGGCCTCGCCGTCCGAATCTAGATGACGGAAGTCGAGTTTTCGCAGGGCAACCGCGGGCCACACGATCTTCCGGCGCACGCTGGACAAGCGCGCCGCCGGCACAATGTTATCCCACGTGCAATAGCGCTCCATCACGGGATGGACGTTGCCGCCGCGGGTGTACCATCGGGAACCAAACGACCGCAGGTTCAGCGGAATCACCACGAGATCCGGCGGATTCTCGAGGAGTGCGTTCAGCGCAAAGTAATAGTCGTAGGCGTTGAAACCGGGAACGTTGAACCCGTCGATCTGAAAGTCGGTAGCTCCTCGCGTAGCGGCCAGACTCGACAGTGCGGAATTCATGTACAACCGCGCCGGACCACGGCTCACATGCGTCGAATCGCCGAGTACCCACACACGAAAGGCCGCGTCGGAGTCCGCGGGCGCCTTCGCCAGGGCCTGGTCGAAGAACGGCAATTGACTCCTGATCGCGCCGCCGCCCTGTTCAATCAATGCCGGACCGTCCAAGTCGTACGCGGCGGCGACCAGGGCGGAAAGCGCCATGAGCGTAATCGCGATGGTGCCCGCGAGTCGCGCGCGGCCGCCCAGGTGCCTGCGCATCGCGAAGCATACGAGAAGCAGCGCCGCCGTCGCTTCCGCGAGGAGTATCGACACGGACCAGAACATATATGCGTGAGCAAGCTCCTAGAACTGAAAGTAGATGAACCGTTGCGCGTCCGACGCGCGCACCATGATGACGAATATCGCCACGGCGTACCACAGCGCCTTCACGCCGAAAAACGCCCTGCCCCACGCGGCCGCCAGATGCGGCGATCCGCCGAGCACGTGCGACAAGGCGCCGATCGCGAGCAGGATGGACGCGTCCGCGGGCAATGGCACGAACGCGGCCGAGACGTCTGCCAGCTGCCGAAGTCCCACGCCGAGTTTCTCGATCGATTCCGCGCGGAAACACACCCAGCCGATACACACGAGGTGGAACGTGAATGCGATGGATACGAGACTCGGGACCGGCAGACTCCGGTCGCGCACGAGCGCGCGATGCAGGATGAGCCATGCGCCGTGGAACGCGCCCCAGATGACGAAGTTCCACGCCGCGCCGTGCCAGAGCCCGCCGAGCAGCATGGTGAGGAACAGGTTCCGGTACGTGAACAACGTGCCCCCGCGCGATCCACCGAGCGGGATGTAGAGATAGTCGCGCAGCCACGTCGAGAGGCTGATGTGCCAGCGTTGCCAGAAGTCGGACGGGCCCTGCGCGAGATACGGCGAACGGAAGTTCTCCATGAAGCGGAACCCGAGGAATAGTCCGAGCCCGATGGCGATGTCGCTGTAGCCGCTGAAATCGCAATAGATCTGGAACGCGTAGGCGTACGCGGCGAGCCAGTGGTTCCACGCGCCGTAGGCCCCCGGATCCGCGTAGACCATGTCCACGTACGCCGCGAGGCCGTCCGCAATCACGACCTTCTTGAAGCACCCGCGCGCCATCCGATCGAGTCCCATCAGGCGGCCGTCCGCCGACGGTGTGCGCTGCGTGATCAGCTGGGGAAGAAAATCAGCCGCGCGCAGGATCGGGCCGGCGACGAGCTGCGGGAAGAACGCAACGTAGACCGCGAAGTTCAACAGTGACGTCTCCGGCTCGATCTGCCGCCGGTAGACGTCGATGGTGTAGCTCATCGTTTGAAAGGTGTAGAACGAGATGCCCATCGGCAAGACGAGGTTCGCGAAGAAGCTTTCCAGCGGCGTCTCGTACGAAGTCCACGCCAGCGCGTTCGACAGCAAGAAGTTTCCGTACTTGAAGAACACGAGCACGCCGAGGTTCGCGGCGCAACTCGCCACGAGCAACGCACGGCGCAGTCTCGGACGTTGCGCGGCGGCGATGGCCCGGGCGCAGTAAAAGTCGAGCACCGTCGACCCGATCAGTAACAACACGAACGGCGGGTTCCACGCCATGTAGAACCAGTAGCTGGCCGCCAGGAAGATCACGCGCTGAATCAACCACGATCGGTGCGACAATCCGAGCGCGATCAGGACCGCCGGGAAAAAGACGAGGAATTCGAGGGAGTTGAACAGCATGACGGACGGCGAGCCAGCCCGCGCGTGGGCGCTCCTGTAGGTGCATGAGCGCGGTAGCATAACACCGCGCGTGCGGCGGCGTCATGGCCTCCGAGCGGCTACGCGACGACGGTGCGGGTGGCGGCGCGCGCTTCGACGAGGCGCGAGAGAAGTTTGCGGAAGTGGCCCGGCCCGCTGATGCGGTAATCCGCGTGGGTGTCGCCCTCCCCCACCTTAATCTTGAGCAGGCCCTTGCGCTCGA
>CAYUZD010000391.1:0-3274 GCA_964449475.1 uncultured Nitrospirales bacterium | reverse complement strand
ATCAGTACATGACGATGACGGACCACAGCCAGTCAGCGACCATCGCGAACGGCCTGAAGCCGGATCGCGTGAAGAAGCAGCATGCGGAGATCGACAAGCTGAACAAGCAACTCAAGGGGTTCCACGTGCTCAAGGGGATCGAGTCGGACATCCGCAAGGACGGCTCGCTCGACTACGGTGCGGACGTGCTTGATCTGTTCGACATCGTGATCGCGTCGGTGCACACCGGGCAGGACATGCAGGAAGCCGAGGCCACGAAGCGCGTGGTGACCGCGATCGAGGACCCGCACACGACGATCCTGGGGCATCCGACCGGCCGGTTGTTGCTCGAACGCAAGGGGTTCCCGCTGAATTTCGACAAGGTGTTCGACGCGTGCGTGGCGAACAACGTGGCGATCGAAATCAACGCGAACTGTCACCGGCTCGACCTCGACTGGCGCCACATCCCCAAGGCGCGCGAGAAGGGCGTCATGTTCGTCCTCGGACCGGACGCGCACAGCGTGCACGGCATCGGGGACATGGAATACGGCGTGGGCATCGCGCGCAAGGGCTGGCTCGAGCCGAAACACCTGCTGAACTGCATGACGCTCGCGGAGTTTCGTACATGGCAAAAGCAGTGAAGGCGGCGCCGTCGAACAGCCTCGCGGCGAAGCAGGCACGGTCGAAGAAGATTTTCAGGGTTCTCGACAAGACGTATCCGGACGCGAAGTGCTCGCTCGACCATATCGACCCGCTCTCGCTGCTGGTCGCGACGATCCTGTCGGCGCAGTGCACCGACGAACGCGTGAACAAGGTGACCCCGGCGTTGTTCGCGAGGTACAAGACGGCGAAGGACTTCGCGACCGCCAGGCCCGAGGAATTGCAGAAGTACGTCCAGTCGTGCGGCTTCTACCAGATGAAGGCCAAGAACATCATGGGCGCGGCGAAACGGATCGTGGAGAAGTTCGGCGGAAAGGTGCCGGACACGCTCGAGGACTTGGTCTCGTTGCCGGGCGTGGGCCGCAAGACGGCGAATGTGATACTCGGCACGGTGTACGACACGCCGGGCGTCGTCGTGGACACCCACTGCGGCCGACTCGCGCGGCGGATGGGTTTCACAAAGCACGAGGACCCGACCAAAGTCGAGCACGAACTGATGAAGGTCTGGCCGCAGAAGGACTGGTCGCTCAACTCGCACCTGCTCGTCTACCACGGCCGCGGGTTCTGTTTCGCGCGGGGGCCGAAGTGTTCCGCATGCCCAGTGCGGGAGTGGTGTCCGTTCCCCGCGACCCGGGAAGGGAAGAAAATCGCGAAGTAGGATAACTCCACGCTCAAACGAGTCTAGGCGTGGCACCCAGCGAGTCAGCGGAGCGGCGCGAACTCCAGCGCGTCGTACACGATGCGTTCTTCGGATGGCGTGCCGCCGCGGAGAAACGTGACCATCCGGTCACCCAATCCCGGCGCGAGCGAAAACAATTCCTCGTCGTGTCCGGCGTTTTCGACGACGATCAGGTGGCTATTGGGGAAACCGGGACGCAGCGCTTCGGCATTGGCGATGGGTGTGCGAGCATCCAGGTCGCCCGCAATGAACAGGATGGGTATGTCGCTCGTGAGCGTACTACGGAACTCGTCGCCCAGATCCGGTACGCCCAGCCCCGAACACGCATGGTCGAACGGAAAGTTCTGCACGTTGCCGAGCAGGCTTGTCTCGTCCTCGCGCGCAAGCCGGGCATAAAGCTCCGGCGAGCCGCCCGACGCGCAGTCCATCGCGAGACTCATCGCCGATCCGATCGCGCCGGTCCGGACGGAGTACACGAACGGCGCGAGGCGAGTGAAATCACCGGCATCTATGTCCAGCAGCGTCCGCGGCAGCGTGAACAGCGACCGGCGCCGGCCCACGGATTCGGCGATGTAGATTGCCAGATCCCGGTGGCCGATGGTCAGCGGCGCGCCGCGGAATTGGACGGTCACCGGTTTCCGTTTCAGGCGGTCCATGTTGCGGCGGATGAGGTCTACGAAATCTGGGATCAGACGTGCCATGTCGGGGCGCGTGGCGATCTCGCGGGCGATGCGCTCGACGGCGGTATCCACCGTCGATGGAAGTTTGAACGTGTTGTCGGGGCCTTCGGGCCCGGTGACGACGACTCGATCGAGGCCAGCGCGGTGGTACCGGATCGTGGCGAAGGCGAGATGGGTGCCGTAACTTGTTCCCCACAGCGATAGTTTCTCCAGGTCGAGCGCGCGGCGTAGCGCGTCGATATCCGCGGCGCTTTCCCGGGTGTTGTAGTGCTCCAGATGGATGCCCTGGGCGCGGAAGTGCTCCGCGCACGTGCGGAAGACCTCCTCGACGAGGGGCGTCCACGCGTCGAAGTCGGCCGGTTGGTCCATCGGTAATGTCCACGGTTCCGAATACGTCAGGCTGGGCTTCGCGTCGCCGGTGCCGCGCTGGTCGAACGCGATCACGTCCCCGGCCTCGCGCAGCTTCATAAATAGATCGAACCGCCGCGACTTCGCCGTGTCGATGCCGGAACCGCCTGGACCACCGGCGAGATAGAGGACTGGCGTCCTCGGTTCGGGCGACGTGGACTTGAATCGCACAAACGGGAGCTGGATTTCGGTGTCGGTCGGCGCGAAGTGGGTTTCGGGCACCGCGATCCAACCGCATTCGGCTTGGATTTTCTGCCCCTGCGCTTCAAACGTGCATGGTGCGACGGATACGAGGCGCGAGACGACCTCGGCGGTCGCCGACCCGGCCGCAACGAGATAAACCAACAGCGAAGCCATTCTGTTCACGAAAGAACCTCCGTTGCATACTGTCCGTCCCTCTTTGACTCCATACAGCGAGTCTTGGTTGACCACATCGAATGGCGGGTGGCGCGGTTCGGCCGTGTGCTACGCTGGCGATTGCCATGGCTGCGAGCAACGGCTTCATTCTCACGCGCACGGCGCGCGATACGCGGGACGGCTGCGAACTCGAGTACTGGATCGCGACGCCGGACGGGCCGATCCGCGCCCTCGTGACCGGCCACGAACCGATTTTCTTCCTCGAGCGCGAACGGGGAAACATCCGCGACGCGCGGCGTGAGCCGCTCGACCTCGCGACCATGGACGGCGCGCCGGTAGACGGTCTCTATTTCAAGACCTTGCGCCAACTTCGCGACGCGCGGGACTCGCTCGACCGGGAGCGCGTGCCGTTGCTGGAGTCGGACGTCAAGCCCGAGGACCGCTATCTGATGGAGCGGTTCGTGCGCGGGCCGTGCGTGGTGGAGGGGGACGCTGTCCAACGCGGCGGCTA
>CAYUZD010000390.1:0-3278 GCA_964449475.1 uncultured Nitrospirales bacterium | reverse complement strand
ACGCCCTTCCAGTTTCCCCAGCGCACTGCCGTCTTCCCGCCTTCTTCGTAGAACTCCCAATAGAGATAGTCGTGCGTGCGCTGTCCTCTGGCGTCGCCGCGCAGCGTCGGGGCAAACGAGATGCCGTCGATGACGGCGGGCGCGTCGATGCCAGCTAGGTCGGCGCACGTCGGCAAGATGTCCCAGAACGCGCCTAGGTGGTCGCTCGTCGAGCCGGCGCGCACCGTTCCCGGCCACCACGCCATTGTCGGGACCCGGATCCCGCCTTCGTAGAGGTCGCGCTTCGTCCCGCGCAACGGCCCATTGCTGTCGAAGTACTCGTAGTCATGGCCGCCTTCCTTGTGCGGGCCGTTGTCGCTGGAGAACAGTACGAGCGTGTTGCCCGCGATGCCGAGCTCGGTCAACAGGTCGAGCAACCGCCCGACATCGCGGTCGAGCATCGTCATCATCGCGGCGAATGCGGCGCGCGGCGTGGGTTGCGCGTTATAGTGCGCCTTCACGAAGGCGGGCTCCGGGTCGAAGCGCCCGGCGAACGCCGCCATCTCGTCCGGCGGCGCGACCATCTCGGCGTGGGGTATTGTGTAGGTGAGGTAGAGGAAGAAGGGGGCGCCGGCGTTCTCGCGGACGTATCGCAATGCGTCGTCGGTAAACAGGGTGTGCGCGAACCGGCCCGTCTGCGCGTCTGGGTCGTTCCCCTCGAGCACGACCTTCTCCGTGTTCCGCCAGATCCAGTCCGTGTAGTAGAAGTGCGCGCGACGCTGGTTGAGCACGCCGTAGAAGTAGTCGAAACCTTGCAAGGTCGGGATGCCGGTGGACCCTTCCTCGCCGCAACCCCATTTCCCGATGCACGCGGTGCGATATCCGGCGGTCCGCAACACGCTCGCGACCGTGACGTCTTCAGGGTAAAGCCGCACGGCCTCGCCCGCGACCGTGCCATTGCCGCGGATGCGCGCGTGGCCCGTGTGCAGCCCGGTCAGCAGCACGCCGCGGGACGGCGCGCACACGGTGCTGCCGGAGTAGAACTGCGTGAACCGCATGCCCTCGGCCGCCATGCGGTCCAGGCGCGGCGTCGCGACCTTCGACTGCCCGTACGCGCCGACGTCGCCGTACCCGAGGTCGTCGGCGAGGATGACGATGATGTTCGGCGGGGCGGCGTGCGCCGCGGGCCCGGCGTGGACCAGGGCGAGACCTATCAACAGGAATTTCAGCGTCTGCATTCGGTTGAGACCTTTGTTTTCGATTTCCGGCGGCCAAGAGGCATGATACCAGCCCCATCGGAACGCGACGAACGGAATTCAGCGAATCAACGTGGTCAACATCCAACACATTCAAGAGCGCCTCGACGACGCAGGCGGCTGGCTTTTCTTCGATCATCACGGCCGCGACCCGATCGGCAGTCGCATCCTGGGAATCGCGGGCGGCGCGATGGTGACGCGGCGGTGGTTCTACTGGGTGCCGGCGCGCGGGGAGCCGGTCAAGATCGTGCACCGAATCGAACCGCACACGCTCGATGCGCTCCCCGGCCGCAAACTCGAGTACGCCGAATGGCGCGAACTGCAAGCGCACCTGCGGGCGACGCTGAAGGGCGCACGAAGCGTCGCGATGCAGTATTCGCCGAACGCCGCGCTGCCGGCGGTGTCGATGGTGGACGCCGGCACCGTCGATCTCATCCGCTCGTTCGGCGTCGAGGTGGTCAGTTCCGCGGGTCTCGTGCAGTACTTCGAGGCGCGCTGGTCGCCGGAACAATACGAAATGCACCGCGAGGCCGGGCGGCGGGTGGACGCGGTGCTGCGAGAAGCCTTCGATCGCATCGGAAGCGGCGTGCGCGCGGGCGAAGGCGACGAATTCACCGTGGCGGAATTCATCCGCCGGCGATTTCGCGAGAACGGCCTGGTCACGGATCACGGGCCCGTCGTCGCCGTGAACGCGCACAGCGGCGACCCGCACTATGAGCCGGCGCAACAGCGATCCGCGCCGATCCGCCGCGGAGACTTCGTGCTGATCGACCTGTGGGCAAAACTCGCCGAGCCGCGCGCGGTGTATTACGACATTACCTGGGTGGCAGTCTGCGGCCGCGAACCGTCCGAGCGCGAGACGGACGTCTTCGGCGTCGTGCGCGGTGCGCGCGACAGCGCGCTTGCGTTCATCCAGCGCGCGGTCGCGGACAAGCGGACCATCGCCGGTTGGGAGGCAGACGCGGTGGCGCGCGAACACGCCGCGGCCGCAGGTTTCGGCCGGCACTTCACGCACCGGCTCGGCCACTCGATCGGCGAGGACATCCACGGCGTTGGCGCGAACCTCGACAATTTCGAGACGCGCGACGAGCGGCCGCTCATCGAAGGCACGTGTTTTTCCATCGAACCGGGGATCTACCTGCCGGAATTCGGCGTGCGCAGCGAGATCGATTGTTACATCGGCGCGGGCGGCGCGGCGGCGACCGGCCCGGTGCAACAGGAAATCGTGCGCATTCAGTGCTAGTCTTTCGTCCTGCCGACAAGGAACTGCATTACGATGCAACGCCAGTTTGCCAGCGACAACTACGCCGGGATTTGCCCCGAGGCCTGGGACGCGCTCGCCGAGGCGAACGCGGGCCACGCGCCCGCGTACGGGGACGACGTGTACACCGAGCGCGCGGCGGACCTCATCCGCGAGTTTTTCGAGACGGACTGCGAGGTGTTCTTCGTGTTCAACGGCACCGCGGCGAATTCGCTCGCGCTCGCGTCGCTGTGCCAGAGCTACCACAGCGTTCTCTGCCACGAACTCGCGCACGTTGAAACCGACGAATGCGGCGCACCCGAGTTTTTCTCGAACGGGTCGAAGATCCTGCTCATCCCCGGCGCGAACGGGAAGGTGGACCTCGCGGCGGTCGAGTCCGCGATCGTCCGGCGCACGGACATTCATTATCCGAAGCCGAAAGTGCTCAGCCTCACGCAGCCGACCGAAGTGGGCACCGTGTACACCGTGGACGAAGTGCGCGCCGCGTCCGCGCTCGCGAAGAAGCACGGCCTGCGCCTGCACATGGACGGTGCGCGGCTGGCGAACGCGCTCGCGACGTTCGATGTCGAGCCGAAGACGGTGACGTGGCAGGCGGGCGTCGATGTGCTCTGCTTCGGCGGCACCAAGGCCGGCATGCCCGTGGGCGAGGCCGTCGTGTTTTTCGATCGCGCGCTCGCGCACGAGTTCGACTACCGCTGCAAGCAGTCGGGACAACTCGCCGCCAAGATGCGCTTCCTCGCCGCGCCGTGGATCGGCCTGCTGCACGATCGCGGCGCGCCGCT
>CAYUZD010000389.1:0-3284 GCA_964449475.1 uncultured Nitrospirales bacterium | reverse complement strand
CGCACGCGCTGCTGGGCAGCGTCGCGGAGCGCGTCGTGCGCGGCGCGCATTGTCCGGTGCTGGTGGTACGGCCGAAGGCCTAAGCCTTGTCCGCCATGAAGGGCACGCTACGCACCTGCCCCCGTGGGCACACATATCGTAAGAAAAGCGACTGTCCCGTATGCCCCAAGTGCTCTGCTGCGGACAAGGAGTCGCTAAGAGGCGTCGAGCTGCCGAAAATTGGGGCGCCGGCGCTGCGCGCGTTGAACAGCGCCGGTATCACCTCGCTCAACCAGCTCGCGAAATGGAGTGAATCCGAAATCCGGGCACTACACGGCGTGGGCCCCAATGCACTCGGCAAACTCAAAGCGGCGCTGCGAGCTCGTGGGCTAGCGTTTCGCTGACGCGCGTCAGCTCTGCAGCAGGCTTAGTTTGGTCGCGAGCATCATGTCGCCTTTGACCTTGAGCTTCCCGGCCATGAACGCTTGCTGGCCGTTCATTTTGCCCGTCATCACGCCGATGAAGTCGTCGGTGGCCATCATGATGGTGCAGTTGGGTTTCTCGGCCGTACCGGCGTGGACGCCGCCCGGCGCGTTCTTGAGATCGACCCACCAGGAGCCCGAGCCGGCGACGTCGAACTGAAACACGGCGCCGACCTTCTGCACGAGATCGGGCTTGGCGGCGATCCGCTTGCCCATCTCGTCGAAGATGGCCTTGACCGCAGGATCCGCGGTGCCAGACGCCGCAGCGGAGCCGTTCCCGCCCGTCTTCGCGCCAATCGGATGTAGTTCGATCGCGGCGTTCGTGATGCAGACCTCGTCGCGTTCCTTGATCTTGCAGCGGAACACGATGCGGTTGTCCGATTCCTTCCACATCTCGGTGACGATGGTCTCACCGGGGAACACGTGGCGCGCGAACCGGACGGAGATGCTCTTGAATCGCGCGGCGTCGTAGTCCGCGAACGTCTTGAGCACATGGCGCGCGGCGAAGCCGAACGAGCACAGGCCGTGCAGGATGGGTTTGTCGAACCCGCCCATCGCGGCCATCGCCGGGTCGGCGTGCAACGGGTTGCGGTCGCCGGAGAGCCGGTAGAGCAGCGCCTGGTTGTCGTCCGTCTTCTCCTCCGCCACCGCGTCCGGCGCGCGATTGGGCGGCTCGTTGACGTTGCCGCCGGGGCCGCGGTCTCCGCCGAATCCGCCGAGGCCGCGGATGAACACCTTGCCCTCGTTTCGCGCGACGATTTCGCCTTTCTCGTCGCGGCTGATGGACTCCGTGACGATCACGGCGCCCTTAATCTTGTCGTAGACGTGCGTGATCTTGCCCTTGGTGGTGATCGTGGCCTCGGTCGGCAACGGCTTCGGCACTTCGAGCGTCTGCTCGCCGTGCAGCAGCATCATGGGGTTGAACTTGATGCCCTCCATGTTGGTCAGTTTGGTCAGCGTGCCGAAGGGGAAGATGACGCCGTAGGTCGGGAAGGCCTTGAACCCGGTGCTCGCGCCTTCGTAGATGTACTGCAACTCGCGCGGGTCCTTCGGTCCGCCGTGCGCGATGCCGATACCGAGCGCGTAGAGGCTGAGGTCCTTCTCGTTGTAATGCAACGTGGCGGGATCGAACTTCGCGCCGATGAGTTTTTCGGGCTGGATGTTTTCGTTACCCGCGGGCGCGGTCTGCTTCGCCGTCCCAAGGTTCTCGATCGCGGGCAGCATGGATTCCTGCGCGGTGCCCGGGTGCGTGGCGTCCGCGAAGTCGCCGATCTGCGCCCACTTCTGTCGCACGTCCTCGACTGTGAAGCTGCGGCCCAAGTGGAACGAGACGCCCTTCGTGCGCTCCCAACGCAACTTGCCGACGTAACCCGCGCCGACCTCGAACAGGCCCCCGTTCTCCGCGCAGTCTTCATGGCAGAGCCATGCGACGAGCGGGCTGACGAATTCCGGCTTGAGTTGCTCGACGAGTTCCTTGGGCATCACGGTCTCGGTCATGCGCGAACCGGCCATCGGCGCGATCGCGTTGACGAATACGTTCTTCGTCTGTCCTTCGTGCGCAAGCGTTTTCGTAAACCCGACCAACCCGAGCTTCGCCATGCTGTAGTTGGCCTGGCCGAAATTCCCGTAGATGCCGGACGAGGACGTCGTCATGATCACGCGGCCGAATTGCTGGTCGCGCAGGTGCGGCCACGCGGCATGCGTCACTCTGAACGCGCCCGCGACATGCACGCGATACACAAGGTCCCAGTCCTGGTCCGTCATCTTGTGGAAGCTCACGTCGCGCAGGATGCCGGCGTTGTTGATCACGATGTCGAGCCGCTTGTACGTGTCGAGCGCCGTCTGCACGATCGCTTCGCCGTCTTCGACCGAGTCGAAGTTGGCGACCGCCTCGCCGCCGGCGGCCTTGATCTCGTCCACGACCTTCTGCGCGGCGGACGTGCTCGCGCCCTCCCCGCTCACGCTGCCGCCCAGGTCGTTCACCACGACGGCCGCGCCCCGGCTCGCCAGCAACAACGCATGCGCCCGGCCCAACCCGCCGCCCGCGCCGGTCACGATTGCCACGCGCCCATCGAAACGAAGTTTGTCTGACATGGTGAGTTCTCCGGTTGTGCGGGGTCGCACGGGCCTCGGTCGATCGGTTTGCGAGATCCTTCGCGTTGCTCAGGATGACATGGGTTGGGTTTGACGGGTATCAGAAGCCCATCGCGCGGCCGATGATTTCCTTCATGATTTCGGTCGAGCCACCATAAATGGTTTGCGCGCGGCTGTCGATGAACGCGCGCGCGATCGGGTACTCCATCATGTAGCCGTAGCCGCCGTGGAGTTGCAGGCACTGGTCAATCAGCTTCTTCTGCAACTCGGTCGTCCACCATTTCGCCATGGCGGCGCGCTCGACGGTCAACTGGCCCGCGTTGAGAAGTGTGATGCAGTCGTTCAGGAAGATTCGCGCGATCACCGTCTCCGTCTTCATCTCCGCAAGCTTGAACCGCGAATTCTGGAATGTGCCGATCGGCTTGCCGAATGCGTGCCGTTCCTTGCAGTACTCGATGGTGCCCGCCAGCGCCACTTCGCACGCCGCGACCGCCGCCACTGCAATGCTGAGCCGCTCCTGCGGCAGTTGCTGCATAAGATGAATGAAGCCGAGGCCCTCCTGCCCGCCCAGCAGGTTTTCGCGCGGCACTTTTACATCCTGGAAGAACAGCTCGGAGGTATCCTGGGCCTTCATGCCTACTTTGTTCAGGTTCTGGCCTTTCTCGAAGCCTTCCCAGGCGGTTTCCACCAGCAGAAGGCTGGTGCCCTTGGCGCCTTCCTTGGGGTCGG
>CAYUZD010000388.1:0-3293 GCA_964449475.1 uncultured Nitrospirales bacterium | reverse complement strand
TTCATCGCGTACGACAAACTCGCGCGCGAACTCCGCCGCTGGACGGTGCTGCTCGAGCGGTGTTACCCCGAACCCCGTTGCAGCTACGACACCGCCCGCGTACACCACTCCCGCACGCTCGCGGACACCTACGCCGATCCCGACGCCCTCGTGGCCACCGCCGCGGCCGACCCGCGCCCCATCGGCCTGCCCACGCCCCAGCCGGAGGACTTTGACTGGGGCATCGACGAGGGCATGGACGACGGCCCGCTCAGGCCGTACGCATTCAAGACCCGCCCGGCGCCGCCCTCGATTGATCCCGTTCGCGGCGCCGCCGCATCGCCGACCCAGCTCGATCCGCTCGCGACCGTCCGCCAGGAATTTATCGGCCTGCTCAGAGCCCTCCGCGACAAAAAAGCCGCCGGGCAGGGCACGATTCACCACAGAGACACAGAGGAACACAGAGAAGGCCAAGAGCGGAATGGACAGGATTTGCACGATTTGACAGGATTTTCGGGAGAGAAAGATGTAGACGCTAAAAACCTGCCCTCGCCATCTACACGCTCAGCGAACGATTCATCCTGTAAATCCGGTCAATCCTGTCCATTGCCCTCGACCTCGTCCACGACTCGCGAGGACGCTCGCCCTCCCAACGAGCCTGATCCGTTGAATCCGTCCGATCCGTCCGATCCGTGGCTGTGGTTGCCTATCGCGACACGGCCCGCACCGGCGTCGGCCGCTCCCGCAGCGGCAGCAAATCCGCGATCGAGTCCACCACCCGGTCCGGCTGATATGCGAACCGCCGGAACGACGTCGTGTCCGCGCCCCCGTGAGCACGAGCACCGTCTCGTACCCCATCTGCACGCCGCCGAGGATGTCCGTCTCCATCGTGTCGCCGACCATGATGGTCTCGTCCGCCGTGAGCCCGAGCACCTTGCGCGCCGCGCGCATCATGATGGGGCTCGGCTTGCCCACGCTGAACGCCTCGACGTCCGTCGCGCGCTCGATCATCGCCGTGATCGCGCCGCACCCCGGCCGCAGCCCGTGTTGCGTCGGGCAGTTCGGGTCGGGGTTCGTCGCGATGAGCTTCGCCCCGTTCATCACGATGTTCACCGCCGTCTCGATCATCTCGAACGTGATCGTGCGGCCCTCGCCGACGACGACGTAGTCCGCGTCCGAATCGACAATGGAATACCCGTGCGCGTGCAGCGCGTTTAGCAGGCCGCCCTCGCCGATCACGTACGCCGTGCCGCCCGGCTTCTGCGCCGCGAGGAACCGCGCCGTCGCCATCGCGCACGTGAAGATGTGCGACTCCTCGACGAGGAAGCCGATGCGCCGCAGCTTCGTCGCGACATCGCGCGCGGTCCGCTGGCTGTTGTTGGTGAGGAAGACGAACGGCGTCTCCGTGCGCCGCAGGTGGTTGACGAACTCGACCGCGCCGGGGATCGGATGCGACCCGCGATAGATGACGCCGTCCATGTCCAAAAGGTAGCCACGCATACTTCGGGTACTCCCCCCGGCCTTCGCCGGGCTCCGGCGAGACGCCGGGCATTGCGCTGGAGCGAGGCGGTCCCCCTGACCCTGGAGCGCGCGATTCCTGCTCGAATCCTCCGCGGGCGTGCGACGATTGTTCGACTGCGGCCCACCGCTCCACGGACGGAGAGGCAAGACGTGTGCCACCGCACCCGAGGCCAACGTGCCGCACCAATAATAGGGCGCAACGCGGCATGGGCGACCCACCAATGCGCCCTGCGACTCCGACTAGGCCGCGCCGGAAACCGCCATTTCGGAATTCCCCAATGAGGATTCCGACGAATCGGTAGGGTGTGGCCCCGTCAGCGGCGCGACTCGCGGGACTAGTCAGCGGCGCGACGCGCGGGCCTCGTTGATCGCGGCCGCGAGTTCCTCGGGCCGCGCGCTGCCGATGACGAGCCGCAGCCCGTCGCCCTCGACAAGTACCCCGCGCCTGCCGCGCGCGTTGAGGAAGCTGGTCCGCTCGCCCTCGAACCGGCCCCAGCGGATGCCCCACCCGCCGGCGTCCCGGAGCGGCCGGTAGGTGATGGCGCGCGCGTACCGGACCTGGGCGACAGGAACGCGCCTTAGATAGAGAGGCACGAGTGCCCCAAACCGGACGCGGATCTCCCGCGCGTCCACCCGTGTGCGGAAATACAGGATGTTCAGGAGGAAAATGCAGATGATCAAGGGGACGATTGCCGGCACCACGCGTTCCTAGACGTAGCCATGCTGCAACGGCCGGTTCGGTGGCCAGAGCGTGAGTACGCCGACGGCCCCAGCGAGAATGGCACCCCCTATCCCAATGGGGTGGAAGTACTGACGCTCCTCGAAGAAAACTTGGGGATGGTTCACGATTGAAACACAATCGTTCCGCCGGAAACAGCCCGGTTATTCGAGGTTTTTCGGCTTGAGCACCCAGCTCGTCTTGTAGGTGAGCCGACCGAAGGAGTACCCCTGCGGCGTCTGGACCTTTTTCTCGACGGTCCAACCGCGAACGGAGAGCCAGAGCAGATACAGCCGGTTCGAGGTCTTCACACGGCCACGCCGCATGAGCTGACTGGTGCTCTCGCTGGAAAAGATATTACTCATGAATCCGCTTTGCCACTTGCCGATGATAATGATAATAAAGCGAACAACTCGACGCTCGCCGGGTATTTCAACCCGAAAAATGCCCGAACGTTCGCCTTTAGCACGAAGTATACCGCACGGCGGCGCGGCACGAACTTAGAATACCGCGACACCTGCGTAATTCTAGCCCAAACCGTCAACCGTGGACAAGCCCCCGTGAATTCCACAGTTTTAAGGGGAAACGCCCCGCTCCCCGCGCCCGGTCCCTACGCCTCGAGCGGGAACGCGGTCATTTCGTAGGTATAGGTGCTGGTATCGACGAGCCGTCGGCGCACCTCCCCCGTTTGGAACTCCTGCGGCGTGGGCGTCGGGTAATGCGACGTGAAACAGGCGAGACAGAACTGGTTCGACTCGAGGCTCGTGGCCTCGACCAGCCCCTCGATGGTCTGGAAGGCTAGCGTATCGACGTCGAGGAACTCGCGCATTTGCTCGACGGTCATATTGTGCGCGATGAGGCGCTCGCGGTTGGGCGTATCGATGCCGTAATGGCACGAGCCGACTATCGGGGGACAGCTAATCCGGAAGTGGATCTCCTTGGCGTTGCAGCGGCGGAGCATCTTGATGATCTTGCGGGCGGTGGTGCCGCGGACGATCGAGTCGTCGATGAGGACGATGCGCTTGCCCTCGATGGCGCTGCGGGACGGGTTGAGCTTGATCTTGACGCCGAAGTC
>CAYUZD010000387.1:0-3313 GCA_964449475.1 uncultured Nitrospirales bacterium | reverse complement strand
CGAAACAGATCATCAGGCCGACGCGCCCGGCGGGGGTATCGATCACGGGCGGCTCCGCGGTCCCCGGCGTGAACAATTCCGTCTCGCGCGAGAAGAGGTGCAACTTGCGGTAGTTGTGCAGCTTGCCATCGGGCGTCGCGAGCATCGCGCTGTTGTAGACGCCCTTGGTCGTGTATTCGGGGTAGCCGATGACAAGCGTCGTCTTGTGCTTCTTCGAGAGCCGCTTGAGCGTCTCGCTCGTCGGGCCGGAGCCGAAGGGCTCGGCGTAGCGCTCGGCCTCGCGCGCGTCCTTGAACTCGTAGCCCGTCAGCCCGAGTTCCGGAAATACGAGCAGGTCCGCGTCCTTTGCGGACTCGGCCAAACGCGTAATCGTCGCCGTGTTCTGGTCGTACTCGCCGAACTCGACGTCGTATTGCGCAAACCCGATTCTTGCCACTGGGGTGCTCCCGGAACCGCGGCGCTACCTGGCGCGGCGCAACCCTCGCGCGGTCCAATCCGCCCCATGATACCGGTTCGGCGGGGCCGCGGTCGCGCGCGGCGGCGGTATCGGCACGGTTTTCGCGGGAATCGGCGGCGGGACGCGTGAATATCGGCGCGGCGGACTCGTCTGATTTAGCATGGATCGAGGAGTGTTTCACCCGATTGGGGAGTGTCCCGCTATGACCAGATTTATTGCCTTCGCCGTCCTGATCGTCGCGGTTCCCGCCGCGGCCCAGCTCAAGTTTCCGGACGGCACGACGCAATCGACCGCGTTCGGCGGTGTGGCGAGCGTGGCCTCCGGCGACAACGCGACGGTGTCCGGCGGTGCGTTCAACGCGGCGACCGGCGCGCAATCCACGGTGGGCGGCGGCGCGGGGAACGAAGCCTCCGGCGAAGCCTCGACGGTCGCGGGCGGCTTTCTCAATACGGCCGGCCAGCTTGACAGCACGGTCGGCGGCGGATCGGAAAATACGGCGACGGGGAACGCCTCGGTCATCGCCGGTGGTTCGGGAAACATTGCGAGCGGGGACTACTCGAGCGTGCTCGGCGGGCAGACGAACGAGTCCGCCGAAGTGTTCGCGTCGATCGGCGGCGGGACATTGAACTTTTCCGCGGGCGACTCGTCCACGATCGCCGGCGGGTTTTTTAACGACGCGACCAATCTCGACGCGAACGTCGGCGGCGGGTCGGAGAACATTGCGAGTGGCATCGCTTCGACCATTCCCGGCGGCAGCCAGAACACGGCCGCGGCGGACCTAAGTTTCGCGCAGGGGTTCGGCGCCACGGTCGATCCCGCGGACGACGGCGCGATGCTGTTCGCGGACTCGCGGCAATTCTTCTTCTTCTCGGAGCGCTCGAACGAGTTCGCCGTGCGCGCGACCGGCGGCGTGCGACTCGTCACGGGGATCAATACAGGCAATAACGGCGTGCCGAGTGCAGGGGTGTTGTTGCAGCCGGGCGGTGGCACGTGGCTGAACATCAGCGACCGCAACGCGAAGGAAAACTTCGAGGAGATCGATCCGCGCGAAGTACTCGAGAAGGTCAGCGCGCTGCCGATCACGGAGTGGAATTACAAGACGCAGGACGAGGCGAACCGGCACCTGGGGCCGATGGCGCAGGATTTCTATGCGGCGTTCGGACTCGGGCCGGACGACAAACACGTGGCGGACCTCGATCTGGCGGGCGTGGCGCTGGCGGCGATTCAGGGCTTATATCAGCAAACGCGCGAGGAAAACGCCTTGCTCAAGGGCGAACTCGAACGGAAATCGGCGCAACTGGACGAATTGCAGCGCCGGTTGGACGAGATCGCGCAGCGGCTCGACGGAGCGGGGTCGGAAGTTCGGTAGTCTGCGCGGTTGGGTGAGTGTTCGACGGAAAACGTCGCGATCGGCTGAAGCGCACGCCTAAGCTGAAACCCCGCTTAGACGTGGCACCCTGTGAGAGCATCGACTCCGCTTAGACGAGGCACCCCGGTGTGTGCGGGTCAGTCGGTCTCGGCGTTTTGTGAATCGGGCGGCGCGAGCTTGGCCAGTTCCTCGTTCAGCGCGTCGGCGGTGATGTCTTCGTGCGACGCGGTCCAGACGGCTTTGCCGCCGTGGAGCAGAATGACCTGCGGTGATTCATGCTTGACGTGCGTTTGCTTTTCGATGAGTTGCGAGACCGGCTTGTTCTCGATCACCTTGACGAGGAATACCGGAGGGCGGGTCTCGGCTGACGACTTCATCCACTCGGCGGTGCGGCGATACGCGGCGCCCGAGACCTCGCACGAGGTGCTGTGCTTGAAGATGATCACCGGGGTCTCGCGGCTGGCGACGAGCGCGGCGAGATAGTCGCCCTGGTTCAGCAATTCCTTCGCGCCGGCCTCTGACAGGTTACCCGGTTCGGGCCGTTCGATCTCGGCGCCCGCGCCCGCGTCCGCGCGCTTTTGATCGAGAAACGCCGAAAAATTGAACCGCGATCCGCGGCCCGGCGCGGCGCTCTCCGCGGCAACGAACACCGCGCCGCCCATCAGGACGGCCGCCGTGCCCAAGTATGCAATCCGGTAGCGATTCATCGGTAGACGTGTCCCCTGCGCCCACCAGTATATCGAAGATTGGGGGATTTGTGGAGTGGGGCCCGGCGGAGTGTGAATAGTGCGTCCGCGGGCGCTAGACTCCGCTTGGCTATATATAAGGAGCGCGAGAGGAATGGACACGATGACGCGACGCGGATTCTTGGCGACGGGTTCGGCCGCGGCCCTTGCGGCGGGCGCGGCCGTGGGCGCGGCCCCGAAGCCGCGTACGGCGATCGTGGCCGGCAGTGCGGACGGCGCGCTCGAAGTGGGCGTGGTGAGGCGGGACGCGACGCCGCCGCCGGGCCTGCCGATGTGGGGCTACTCGAATCCGGACCAGATCGCCGAGGGCGCGCGCGACCCGCTGTTCATGCGCGTCGTCGTCATCAAGGCGGGCGACACGGCGCTCGGTCTCGTACACCTCGACATGGGCCGGATGCCGTTGCCGGACGTGTGTGCGCGCATCCGCGAGAAGGCACGCGCGGCGGGCATCGCGGACGTGGTGTTCGCCGCGACGCACACGCACAGCGGCCCGATGATGGAATTCGCGGAGATGCCGCACATCCCGGCGATCGAGTCGGCGTCGGTTGACGCGCTGCGCGAGGCGCTGAACAGGGCGGAACCCGCGACGCTGCAACTTGGCCGGACGGAGATCGACATTGCGCACAACCGGCGGCTCATTCGAGACGGCGTATGCTACATGCGCTGGCGGAACCCGGAGCGCCTGCCGTCGTCGCCGCTGGACAAGGAGGCCGGGCTGATCCGGTTCGACTCGAAGAAGAC
>CAYUZD010000386.1:0-3329 GCA_964449475.1 uncultured Nitrospirales bacterium | reverse complement strand
GATGTATCTTGCCACGATCCTCGTGTTCTTCCTGCTCGGCGGCGCGTTCGCGATGTTGTTCCGCATCGAGCTGATGACCGGGCCGGGTGACCTGTTCGAGGCGGACATCTACAACCGCCTGTTCACGCTGCACGGCGTGATCATGATTTTCTTCTTCCTGATTCCGTCCATCCCGGCGACGCTGGGCAACTTCTTCCTGCCGATCATGGTCGGCGCGAAGGACCTTGCGTTTCCCAAGGTCAACCTCGCGAGTTACTGGATCTTCGTCGGCGCGGGCATTTGCGCGCTGATCTCGCTCGGCGGCGGCGGCGTGGACACCGGCTGGACGTTCTACTCGCCCCTGAGCACGACGTACTCGAACAGTTCGGTGTTCTGGGCGGCGTTCGCGGCGTTCCTGGTCGGGTTCTCGTCCATTCTGACCGGGCTGAACTTCATCGCGACCGTGCACAAGATGCGGTGCCCCGGACTGACGTGGTTCCGGTTGCCGCTGTTCATCTGGGCGCAGTACGCGACCGGCATCATCATGATGCTCGGCACGCCCGTCATCGCGATCACGATTTTCCTCGTCGCGCTCGAGCGCGTGTGGGGCGTGGGCATCTTCGATCCGGCCATCGGCGGAGATCCGGTGCTGTTCCAGCACATGTTCTGGTTCTATTCGCACCCGGCCGTGTACATCATGATCGTGCCGGGATTCGGCGTGGTCAGCGAAGTGGTCGCGTGCTTCTCGAAAAACCGTGTGTTCGGGTATGAATTCGTCGCGTTTTCCAGCCTCGCGATCGCGGTGCTCGGGTTCCTGGTGTGGGGCCACCACATGTTCGTGGCCGGCCAGAGCTACTATCTCGGCGTCGTGTTCTCGGTGTTGACGGTGCTGATCGGCATCCCGACGGCCATCAAGATCTTCAACTGGACGACGACGCTCTACGGCGGGAACGTGACGTTTCACGCGCCGATGCTGTACGCGATCGGGTTCATCGGTCTGTTCCTCGTCGGCGGCGTGACGGGCCTGTTCCTGGCCGCGATGGGCATGGACGTTCCGCTGCACGACACGTACTTCGTCGTCGCGCACTTCCACTTCACGATGGTGGGCGGGATGGTGATGGCGTTCTGGTGCGGCGTGCATTTCTGGTGGCCGAAGATGTTCGGCCGGATGTATCCAGAGTTTATTGCGAAGGTCTCCGCCATGCTGATCTTCGCCGGGTTCAACCTGACCTTCCTGCCGCAGTTCATCCTGGGATGGCTCGGCATGCCGCGCCGGTACCACGCCTACCCGGAAGAGTGGCAGGTGCTGAACGTGATGTCGTCCGGCGGCGCGTTCCTGCTCGGGTTCAGCTTCGTGCTGACGATCGGGTACCTCATCTGGTCGCTCAAGTACGGCGCGATCTCGGGGCCGAACCCGTTCGGCGCGAAGGGCCTCGAGTGGGAGCAATGCGAATCGCCGCCGAGCCCGCACAATTTCCACGGTATCCCCGTCGTGACGGAAGAGGCGTACGCGTATACCGGCAAGGAGAAGATGGATGTCTGATACGACCCTTCCGGTGACGATGGGCCCCGCGAAGCCCCACGTCTCGGGCCACTACGTCACGCGCGAGCAGCAGAACGAGACTGCGTTCGTGGGAATGTGGCTGTTCCTCGTGCAGGAGATCATGTTCTTCGGCGGCCTTTTCGTCGCGTACGGCGTGTACCGCTACAAGTATCCGGTGACGTGGTTCGAGAGCAGCGCGCACCTGAACTACCCGATCGGCACGTTCAATACCGTCGTGCTGCTGCTCAGCAGCGTGACCATGGCGTGCACGGTCTACGCGACGCAGACTGGCAAGCGCCAGATGCAGTTGTGGAACCTGTTGGGTACGCTGGTGCTAGGCACGACGTTCCTGGTTGTGAAGTACTTCGAGTACAAAGAGAAGTGGGTACACGGATTGGTGCCAGGATTGCACTGGAACCCGGATCCGCTCGGTTTCACTGACCCGACACGCGCGCAACTCTACTTTATCCTGTACTTCATCATGACGGGCATGCACGCATTTCACATGGTGATCGGGATCACGCTAGGCGGGATTTACTGGTGGTTGTGCTTTAAGCGCGAGTATGGTCCGAACAAGTATCTGCCGATCGAGTTGTTCGGATTCTACTGGCACTTCGTCGATATTGTGTGGGTGTTCCTGTTCCCGATGTTGTACCTGATCAGTTCGCCGGGCGGCGGCGTGCACTGAGGCTGGCCACAGAACGCGAGGTAGATGGCGTATGTCGCATAAGGTCGTTCATTGGAAGTACTACCTGGTCAATGCCGCCGTGCTGACGGTGCTGATGGGTCTCACGGTGCTGTTCGCGAAGTGGCCCGCGCTGCACTTCAGCGACAATCCGAACGGGATCAACCTGGCGATTGCGGTTTTCATCGCCGTGTTGAAGGCCGCGTGCATCGTGGCCGTGTTCATGGGCGCGTACTGGTCCACGGGTTTGGTCCGGCTGTTCGCGGTCCTCGGCTTTATCTGGTTGCCGATTTTCTTCCTGTTCACGTTCACGGACTACGGTTTCGCCAACCCGGTCGAGCAATTCGGCACGCCGTACGGCGATGTCCGCGCGCCGGGGCAGAATCCGCTCCCAGGCGGCCAGGACTTCACCGAGCACGGTAAGGAAGTCACCCCGGCGTCCGGCGGCAACTATGTAGCGCCGCCGCACCTCTTTGGTCACGGAGAGGAAGCCGGTCACGACGCGCCTGCGGACCACGGCGCGGACGGCGATCACTAACGCAACGCCGTCGGCTCAATCAATCGGAACTCCGGGCGCGGGGCATCGTCCCGCGCCCGGTTTGTTTTTGCCGGACGTGACAGGCTGGAAGTAACGGAATTCTTGTGTATACTGCCGCGGAATATCGGTCGGGAGGCAGGATACGCCACCATGATGAGCCGCTTGTTGACGCGCCGGGAGCAGTTCGTGCTCGGGTTTCTGGCCGTATCGCTCATCGTCGGTGCGATCACGATATTTGTCCTGCGCAGCGGGCAACCCGCGCCTTCTGAAATCATCGTGACGCCTGCGGCGACCAGCGCGCCGGCGGCCCAGCCGTCGCCTCCGTCCGTGGAGTCCGTCACGCTGAAGGAAGTTGTCGTATCGGTGCAGGGCGCGGTGGCGAAGCCCGGGGTGTACACGGTGGACGAAGGCAGCCGTGTGCACGAGTTGATCCAGAGGGCGGGAGGGCTATTGCAGGCAGCCGATACGTCGAGCCTGAACCTCGCCGCGCGCGTTGTCGATGGGACGACGTTGACCGTGCCGACGCGCACTGCGGCCGGAGTCATGGCGGCAACGCTGCCGCCGCAACTGCCGAATCCGGATGC
>CAYUZD010000385.1:0-3354 GCA_964449475.1 uncultured Nitrospirales bacterium | reverse complement strand
CGCCGGGGGAAATCACCTGTTGCCGAACGAGGCGTTCGGCGTCAGCGTCTCCGATCTGCTTGGGGGACATCGTCCGATCAATCCATTCCGGGCGGTCTGGGCGCGCGGTTTGCAGCAACCTAGCGACAACGGCGGAACCGAATCAAGCCCAACCGCGGCGCTCGCCAAGATTCATTGACTGTCCGGGTGACCGCTCCTATAATACGCGGCAACAGGCCACCGCGCCGCCACCGAGGCGGGCGAGGCCTTTAGCGCGATAGATTTGGCAAAGCAGACAATTACGGTGGTCGAGACAGACGAATCAACGGGCGCCGCGCGGCAGACACGCGGCGAGCCAGTGGGCGCGAACCGCGCCAGAGCACGCAATTACGCCGTCAGGCGTTTGGCGATACGTGGACGATTGAAGGAATCCCAGGCAGGAGCGGCCGGCGAATCCGGCCGCGTTTCAGCGAGTGCAGGCGGGGCGCGGCGGCCAACGGGCCGTGGCGCGCGCCGGGCAATGCATTCGGTGCCGGAAAAAAGGGCGCTTCGAATCGTCTGACGTACCAGCTCTCTCCCCGCGCTTCGTCTCCCTCGTCCCGCGAAGGAGACCCGAATGTTTTCCGATCCCGTTGTGTGGGGTGTGGCGGCCGCGGCGGCTGTGCTGGGCGCGGGCGTCATGTTCGTCCTGTATCGCCTGCAGGGGCAGAGCGCGCTGAGCCGGGCGCGCCGTGAATCGGCGCAACTTCTCTCGAACGCCGAGCGCGACGCGGCGGCGCTGAAGAAGGAAGCCAAGACGGCGCTCAAAGAGCAAGAGATTGCGCAGCGCGAGCGGATGGAGGAGGAAATCGGCAAGCAGCGGCAGGAGATCCTGTCGCTGGAACGCCGGATCCTCAAGAAGGAAGAGTCGCTCGACGCGCGCCTGGAGTCGATCGAGCAGAAGACCGAGGCGCTCGCCCGGCGAGATCGCGAACTCCAACAGCGCGCGGACAATCTCAAGAAGAAAGAGGGACGCGTCGACGAGATCATCCAGGAGCAACTCAAGCAACTGGAGACGATCGCGGGGCTGACTGCGGACGCGGCGCGCGAGGCGATTTTCGAGAAACTCGACAACGAGGTCCGGCGCGACTCGGCGCTGCGGCTGAAGCGGATCGAGGACGAGCTGGTCGAAAACGCCGAAAAACGGGCGAAAAAGATCATCAGCGAGGCGATCCAGCGGTGCGCCGCGGACCACGTGGCCGAGCATTCGATTTCGGTGGTGGCGCTGCCGAACGACGAGATGAAGGGCCGGATCATCGGCCGCGAGGGGCGCAACATCCGGGCGCTGGAGACGGCAACGGGCGTCAACCTCATCATCGACGACACGCCGGAGGCGGTGGTGCTGTCGGGGTTCGATCCGGTGCGGCGCGAGATCGCGCGGATCACGCTCGAGCGCCTGATCCAGGACGGGCGGATCCATCCCGCGCGAATCGAGGAGATGGTGCAGAAGGTCGGCGAAGAGATGGAACAGAACATCAAGGAGTGGGGCGAAGAAGCGTGCCTCGAGGTGGACGTGCACGGCCTGCACCCGGAGATCGTGAAACTGCTCGGCCGGTTGAAGTACCGGACGTCGTACGGTCAGAACGTGTTGCGGCACAGCCAGGAGGTCTGCCACCTCACGGGAATGATGGCGGCGGAGATCGGCGAGGACGTGACCCAGGCGAAACGCGCGGGGCTGATCCACGACATGGGCAAAGCGCTCAGCCACGAGGTGGAAGGGTCGCACGCGGTGCTCGGCCACGACCTGTGCAAGAAGTACGGGGAGAACGAACTCGTGGCGAACGCAGTCGGCGCGCACCACAACGAAATGCCGCAGAACTCCGTGATCGCGGTGCTGGTGCAGGCGGCGGACGCGTTGTCCGCGGCGCGGCCCGGCGCGCGGCGCGAGACGGTGGACACCTACATCAAGCGCATCAAGCAGCTCGAGGAGATTGCGGACGCGTTCCCCGGCGTGGAGAAGAGTTTCGCGATTCAGGCGGGCCGCGAAGTGCGGATTATCGTGCGGCCCGAAGTGATCGATGAGGCGCGGTCGCAACAGCTTGCACGGGACGTCGCGCGAAAAATCGAGGCCGACGTGACCTATCCGGGGCAGATTCGCGTGACGGTGGTGCGCGAGACGCGCGCGGTCGACATGGCGAAGTAGCCGGCGGCAGGCATGAACCTGCTGTTCATCGGCGACATCGTCGGGCGGCCGGGCCGCGCGGCGGTGCAGGACTGGCTGCCGGAGTTGCGCAACGAATTCCCGATTGACATCGTGGTGGCGAACGCCGAAAATGCGGCGGGCGGCTTGGGGGCCACGGGCGACATCATCGAAGGCCTCGCGTCGCTCGGGATCCAGGCGTTCACGCTGGGCAACCACACTTGGCGCCGGAAGGCGTTTATCGACGAGATTGGACGCTACCCGAACGTGGTGCGGCCGGCGAACTATCCCGTGAACGTGCCGGGGCAGGGCTGGGCCGCGATCGCGTTGAAAGACGGGCGAAAACTGGGTCTCGTGAACGTGTTGGGGCGGGTGTTTCTGGACCCGTTCGATTGTCCGTTCGCGGCGGCGCTGGAGGCGGTCGAGGCGCTGAAATCCGAGACGGACACGATTCTCGTCGACGTGCATGCGGAGGCGACGTCGGAGAAGATCGCGCTGGGCTGGTACCTCGACGGGCGATGCAGCGCGGTGGTGGGGACGCACACGCACGTGCAGACCGCGGACGAGCGGATTTTGCCGGGCGGAACAGCGTATATTACGGACGTGGGCATGACGGGTCCGATGGACTCGGTGATCGGCGTCGAGAAAGACTCGGTGATCGAGCGGTTTCTGACCGGATTGCCGACGGATTTCCGGGTGGCGGAAGGCCGCCCCGGGCTGAACGGGGTGTACCTGGAAATCGACGACGAGACCGGCGCGGCGCGGTCGATCACGCGGATCCAGCGCGTGACGCGCTGAGGCGCCCGGGGGACTGAGGCGGCGTAGCAACGAAAGCGGGGATCCATGCACTTCAAGCAAATCGAAATGACGGGGTTCAAGTCGTTCGCGGACCGGACGATCGTCGATCTCGAGGCGGGGATGACGGCGGTGGTCGGCCCGAACGGGTGCGGCAAGAGCAACATCCTCGACGCGATGCGGTGGGCGCTGGGCGAACAGAAGCCCAAGACGCTGCGCGGCGCGCACATGCAGGACGTGATTTTCAACGGCAGCGAAGAGCGTTCCGCGATGGGCATGGCGGAGGTGACGCTCTCGTTCGACAATGCGGACGGGGCGCTGCCGATCGACTTCCAGGAAGTCCAGGTCACGCGGCGCGTGTACCGCTCGGGCGAGAGCGAGTACCTCATCAACAAGGCGCC
>CAYUZD010000384.1:0-3364 GCA_964449475.1 uncultured Nitrospirales bacterium | reverse complement strand
TTCTCGAAGCGCATCCTGCGGTTCCCGGTGACGACGCGCCTCGCGGTGGCGATCGCGCTTTTGTCGCGGACGCTCCTGGTCGCAGTCTCGGCGACAGTACTGCTCGGCTCGGCGCGGCTGTTGTTCGACGGCACACCGGGACTGGAACTCGTCTTCGTCTCCGTCGGCGCGTACCTCATGATTCAGGTGGTTGACTGGTTGCGCGGGCCGGTTTCCGGGCTGACCAGCCTCATCGTGATCGGCGCGCTCGCGCTCGCCATCGTCTGGCTGAGCCATGGGGCCCGCCTCTTCGATTCGGACGAAATGCGCGAGATGGCCGGCCTGTCGTTTGCATTGCCGGTTGCCGCGCTTGCGGCGGCGGTCGTGTCCTATCCGTTCGCCGTCCTGATTGTTCGAGCCGACCGCGCGGGCCGGCGCTACGGCATTCCGGAAATCTGGGAGTGGCCCCGGCGCATGCCCATCGGCCGTGTCGGCGTGCGATCGAGGTTTCGATCGGCGTTCGCCGCCCAGGTCTGGTTCGAGATCCGGCGATCGCGATTCGTCTTGCCGCTGATCGCCGGCGGCGTGTTCCTCCTCATTCTTGTCGTCGCGTGGCTGCTTGCGATGCAGTACCCGGATTCCTGGCGCCGCGAGGACGCGTACCGCGGCGTGACGACGCTCGGCGTGTTCGCCGCCGTACTGTTCGGCGCGCTCGCTCACGGCATCCAAACGCGCGTGATCGGATTTCGCGGCGCGAGCGGCAAGCCCGGGTACGAGTACCTGCAGCCGCTGACGGACGCGCAGTTCGCGTTCGCGCGCGTGGTTGCGGCGGCGGTGATGCTGCTTCCGACGCTGGCCATCGCGCTCATCATCCATTTCGGCGTCGCGGGACGCGTGTTCACGACAGAGTTCGTGCCTGACGCGTACCGGCTCGGCGTGAGTTCGCCGCGCGAGGTCGCGTGGATGTTGCTCGGCCGCGGAATACTCGTCGGTTGGCTGGCGTGGATGCTTATGGGCGCGGGCACGCTTCTGTTCCAGCGGACCGCAGGGATCACGTTCGGAGTTCTTGCGCTCATCGCCCTCTCGGACGTGTACTTGAACACCGACTACTTCGACATCCACGGGTACGCCCTCGTCATCGTCTTCACCGCGTTCCTCGCGCTCGCGACGTTGGCCCTCGCGGCCCGCGCGCTGCGCTCCGGGCACATCACGAAGCGCGAGGCCTCCTACTGGTTCGGTGCCTGGGTCGCGGCGGCCTGGCTTTTCCACTACCCGCTCTCGTCCCAGTGGGTGCTCGAAGCCGTGCCGCGGGGAGCCCGCGTGAACGTCATACTGACCGCCCTGGGTGCTGCGTCGATCGTGCCGTTTCTGTTCCTGGCGATTTTGCTCGACGTCTCCCGCCGGCGTCACCCTGCCGCGGACGCTCAGGAGGCGTTGCCCGTAGCCGGACGGCCGCACGGAGCAGTGGTCGCGGCCGCGGCGGTTGTGCTGGCACTCGTGTTCTGGCTCGGCTGGCCGGCAACCCCGTCCTACGTCGAATACCGGCATCGGCTCGGCTACCCGGCGACGCTTGCCGAACTCGACGAGTCTTACCGCGCTGCGATTGGGAGTGAGAATCCGGCGACGGACTTGCTCGCGCTCGATCGCGAGCGGATTCACCGAACATCGGCATATGTGTCATGGTTCCGCACTACCAAGTTGCGTGAGTACTTCGAGCAGGAGGACTCGGCATCAATTGGAGTGCCGAGCCATTTCGAGAACTACCTGTACATCGTCGGTCGCCAAGTTCTTCCCGATTCCGGTCCGCTCGAAGCCCTGACATGGCGCGCGACCGCGTCGTACTGGGAGCGCGTGACCTCGGCGGTCGCGCCACGGTTGCGCGAGTTCACCGCCGAAGAACTCGGCGACGCGCGCTTTCCGCTCGATCTGCGCGAGGGATATCAGGTGAAACTCGAGCACCTCGCGCCGCTCCGTATGTTGGGCCGCGAACTCAATCTCGATGCGCTCCATGCGGTCGTGACCGATCAGCCCGATCGAGCAATCGACAATGTCGCGGCTGGGTTGGCTCTGTCCGAGTCCATCGCGAACGAGCCGTTGCTCATCTCGCAATTGGTTCGTCTAGCTTTGCAAGAGCAGAGCCTGAATATCGTGCAAGTGATTCTGAACCGCGCCGCGCTGACGGACGCGCAGCTTCTCCGGCTTCAGCGGATCGTCGAGGGCGTGGACCGGGAACGGATCCGGGAGGCGTTTGGACGATCGTTCGCCGGCGAATCCACGATGGCGCTGGACATTGCCAACCGGTTCGACCTCTATGGTGGATCCTGGTTTGACGACTCACGCAGCGATCTCTACACGCTCGCGAGCCGGCTAGCCTATCCCGTCGACGCGCAGCGCGCCGCGATTTCGCTCGCGTATATCCACATTATAGGACTGGAGTCCGTCGACCTACGCGCGACACTCATGAAGCAGGACGCGCAATGGTCCGAAGAGGCCGTCGACTACGTGTATCGGTTCATCTCGCCCGCCGCCGCAATGCTTATGCCCGCGTACGGCCGGTCCTGGGAGGCCGTGTTTCGCGTGTTTACTCTCATCGATGTCGTGCGGGTGTCGATTGCCATCGAACGCTTCCGGCTCGCGAATAACCGCATCCCCGGTTCGCTCGACGAACTCGTGCCGGCGTTTCTGTCCGAAGTGCCAGGCGACAGCTTCGATCCTGGCGAAGGCGTGCTGCGCTACTCGGTGATGGAGACGGGCGACTATGTTGTGTTCAGCGTGGGCAGGAACGGGGTGGACGAAACCGTCGAGACGCGCGACCGGTGGAACAATACCGACGACATCGCATTAAACGTGCCGTCCCCGTCAGTTCGGACCGGGCCTCAAGTCGCGGAGAACTAGGCACCCGCCGCGGCGCTGGACTTCTTCCCGCTGTCAGTCTTCGAGGGTTTCGACTCCGTTTTCGACTCGGACTTGGACTCCGGCTTCGAATCGCCTTTGGACTCGCTCTTCGATTCGCCCTTTGACTCGGACTTTGCGTCGCCGCCCTTGGCACCTGCGCGTTTGTAGTCGGTCTCGTAGAATCCGCTGCCCTTGAAGATGATCCCGGCGCCGGTGCCCAGCTTGCGCTTGCACCCGCCCCCGCAGTCCTCGCACTTCACCCGCGGATTCGCCGAAATCGCGTGAAACAGATCCTGCACATGCCCGCACTTGCGGCATTCGTATGAATAGGTTGGCATCGAAACGCTCCAAGGCAATCTGCTCGGAATCCGAGCGCCGCGATTAGCACTCTCGTCCAGAGACTGCTAAAGGGTACGCCATAAGTGCAGTAATTTCAACTACAAGCCCATCGCGAGAGTGTGAAATTCAATAAAGAACCTTGTTTCTGGGA
>CAYUZD010000383.1:0-3365 GCA_964449475.1 uncultured Nitrospirales bacterium | reverse complement strand
GCCAGGTAGCCATCGTGGGCGAACTCGCGCCGCGCGACAACGTGCCGGGACACGACCTGACGTATCAGGCGATTTATGGTTTGCTCGATCCGCCGAACATGCCGCGCGCGCTCCTGGCCGACCTCGGTGGCGCCGAGTACGCGTTTTCGGCGTCGCTCGGCGTATTGCTTCATCGCGAGCGGACGGGCGAATCGACGTATACGCAGGTGTCGCTTGCCGACGCCGCCAATTCGTTCTCGCCTCCGATTCGACACGGGTTTACGGTGCGGGGCGGCGGGCTGGGTGGCGGGGTGCCGTGTTACGGCATCTACGCGGTGAAAGACGGATACGTGGCGATCGCGGCGTTGGAACCACACTTCATGCGGCGCGTGCACGACGTGCTGGGATTGCCGAATGCGACGCACGAACAGCTCGCGGCGGTATTCGCGAAGAAGACGAAGCAGGAACTGGAGGCTTGGGCGGAGGAACATGACATTCCGCTCGCGCCGGTAAACAGCATGTGAGTCGTGAAAGCGCCGTCTCGGCGCTTCGAGCGGCGGGACGCCGCTTCCACCTTAAGAAAGGAGCATTCATGGATCTCAAGGGCACAGTATTCATCGTAACGGGCGGCGGATCGGGGCTGGGCGAGGCGACGGCGCGGCTCTTCGCGGCGTCGGGCGGCAACGTGATCGTCGCGGACCTGAAGAAGGACAACGCCGAGAAAGTGGCGGCGTCGATCGGCAAACAGGCGCGCGCGATCGAGTGCGACGTGACGAAGGAGGACCAGGTCAAGGCCGCGATCGCGCTCGCGAAGTCCGAATTCGGCAAGCTGAACGGCGCGATCAACTGCGCGGGGGTCGGCGCGGCCGCACGCGTGACGGGCAAGGGCATGCCGTTCTCGCTGGACATGTTCCGGTTCGTGATCGAGGTCAATCTCATCGGCACGTTTAACGTGATCCGGTTGTGCGCGCACGAGATGAAGGAGATGCCACAGGAGGCGACCGGCGAACGCGGTGTGTTCGTCAACACGGCATCCGTCGCGGCGTTCGAGGGCCAGATCGGCCAGGCGGCGTACTCGGCGTCCAAGGGCGGCGTCGTGTCGATGACGCTTCCAATTGCGCGGGAGCTTGCGCAGCACGGCATGCGCGTGGTGACGATCGCGCCGGGTCTGTTCAATACGCCGATGCTGGCCGCGCTGCCCGAGGAGGCGCGCAAGTCGCTTGGGGCGCAGGTGCCGTATCCGCCGCGGCTGGGCGAACCCGCGGAGTTTGCTTCGCTTGCGAAGCAGATCGTCGAGAACACTATGCTCAACGGGAATACCATCCGCCTGGACGGCGCGATTCGGATGCAACCCAAATAGGCGCGAGTTCGATTAATTCTCGCGGCCCGTCCCGCCGGGGACGGGCCGTGCTGTTTTGTCCGACCGAATCCCGTACCATAGCCGCTTCCCACGCGCGGAGGTGTGTCATGTTCAAATTCATCAGCCGCACCATGCTTAAGGGGCTCGCAGTCGTGTTGCCGGTGGCCGCGGCGGTGTACGTCGTGTTTTGGCTGGGCGGCGGCGTCGATCGACTGATGAAACGAATCGTGACGACGGCGCTACCGGATGACTTGTATGTACCGGGTTCGGGCGTCGTAGTCGTTATACTCGGTGTCTTCGTCGTCGGACTGTTGATGTATCCCCTGCTGACGCGGCGATTACTCAATCGCGTCGATTCACTGCTTCGGCGAATTCCGCTGTTCGCGAGCATCTACAGTCCGGTGCGCGACCTGCTCAATCTGTTGGGCGGGGGCGTCGAGACGCGGTTGGGCCAGGTCGTGTTAGTCAAGATCCCCGGCATCGGGTTCGAGAGCCTGGGTTTCATCACGCGGGATTCGACGGAGGGCGTGCCGGAAGGCATGCTGCCGCCGGACCACGTGGTGGTTCTGTTGCCGTGGAGCACGCAAATCGGCGGCACGTGTTTCATCGTGCCGCGCAGCGCGGTGCGGCAGGTGGACATGACGGTGGAAGAGGGATTGCGATGGGCGCTGACGGGCGGCGTGTCCGCGCCGGGGCGCGCGTTACCGGTGAAAAAATTTGGGAGACGACGGGATGACCCGAAGC
Organism: uncultured Nitrospirales bacterium; assembly: GCA_964449475.1. GTDB lineage: Bacteria > Hydrogenedentota > Hydrogenedentia > Hydrogenedentales > VFKU01. The sequence continues at coordinate 1,282 of CAYUZD010000383.1, read as the reverse complement.
TTGTTTGATCTGAAAGGCAAGACAGCGCTGGTCACTGGAGGCAACTCGGGCATCGGACTCGGGTTTGCGGAGGGGCTCGCGATGCACGGGGCGGACGTGTGCATCTGGGGCACGAACGCGGAGAAGAACGCCGCAGCGCTGGAACACTTGACGCAATTCGGCACGAAGGTGGATGCACTGATCTGCGACGTGGGCGATCGCGCGGCGGTCGAGCGGAAGTTCGGGGAAACCATCGCGAAATTCGGAAAGATTGATTCGTGTTTTGCGAACGCGGGCGTCGGCAGCAAGGGCACGCCGTTTGTGAACATGGATCTGGCGGAGTGGCAGTCGATCTTCCGCGTGAACATGGAGGGTGTGTTCAACACATTGCAATTCGCGATTCGGCACATGGTCGAGAAGAAGATTCCCGGCTCGCTGGTCGTCACCAGCAGCGGATCGGCCGTGTTCGGCGCGCCGCGCACGGAACACTACGCTGCGACGAAGGCGGGAGTGCTCGCGATGATGCGCGGGCTCGCGGTGGAACACGCGCGGCACGGGATTCGCGCGAACGCGATCGTGCCGGGCTGGATCGAGACGCCCATGACGGACCGGTTCATCAACCTTGAGCCGTATACGAAGAAGGTGCTGACGCGGATCCCGCTGCGTCGCTGGGGCACGGGCGACGACTTCCGCGGGCTGGCCGTGTACCTCGCGAGCGACGCCTCGGCCTACCACACGGGCGACATGCTCACGATCGACGGCGGATACGAGTGCTTCTGAGCCGGCGCGGTGCGTCTGGACACTGCGCGCGGCGAACGTGAATAATCCCGCGGGCGAACCTGGGAGGCGATGCCGGTGACGAAGGAATCTGGGCCGCGGTTGCGGCGGTATTGGCGTGCGAACTTCCGTGTGATTGCGGTGTTGATGGCGGTGTGGGGGCTGGTGTCGCTCGGCGGCGGCGTCTTGTTCGTGAAACAACTGAACGCGATCGGGTTTTTCGGCCTGCCGCTTGGATTCTGGATTGCGCAGCAGGGCTCGATTTATGTGTTCATCGCGCTCATCTTCGTCTACGCGTGGTTGATGGACGTTCTCGACCGGCGCTTCCACGTGGACCAGTAGCCGATGAACTCGACTGAAGTCTGGACGTTCCTGTTCATCCTGATCACGTTCTCCGGGTATTTGTACATCGGCTGGCGATCGCGCGTCCGCGAGTCGGCGGGGTTCTACATCGCAGGGCAGGGCGTGCCGGCGATCGCGAACGGCGCGGCGACGGCGGCGGACTGGATGTCGGCGGCGTCGTTCA
>CAYUZD010000382.1:0-3390 GCA_964449475.1 uncultured Nitrospirales bacterium | reverse complement strand
CGATGTCGGCGAGCGCGATGGACGCGACGCCGAGCGCCATCAGACGCGCGTAGCTCAGCACGTTGCCGCCGAGCGACATCACTTCGATGACGCCGACGAGTCCACGCAGGCCCATCGCGTAGAAAATCAGCACGACGCCGACCGCACCGACGACGATGTCGACCATCTGCATGAACCCGGTATTGAACACCGGCACGCCGAAATAACCGAACACGTAGGACATCAGCGCGAGCAGCCCGAGGCACATGCCGAGCTTCTCGAACGCGTGCTTGGGATGGCCGTGACGGAAGTCCTCGCGCACGCCCATGAACAGCGCGGTCGGGATCAGGAAGACGCCGAACATGATCGCCAGCACGAGCAACTGCGTCGTCTCGTGCGCGCGGTGGAAGAGATACAGGTGGAACTCGCCGCCGAACACCGTCGGCCAGAGCCACTTCTCGACGAAGTTGCCGAAGTATTCGCCGTAAATCACGCCGAACACGATCGAGCTGACGCCCATGTACATGGCGATAGTGCCGACGGCGTGACCCGCCCGATGTTTGCCCCACTTGCCCTTGATCCACATCGCGAGCAGGACGATGATCGCGCCGTACGCCGCGTCGCCGAGAATGAACCCGTAGAAAATCGTGAACGAGAGGCCGACCATCCAGGTCGGGTCCACCGTGCCGTACGTGGGCGGCTTGAACAGGCCCAGGACCATCTCGAACGGCTTGAAGAATTCGTGGTTGCGCAAGAGCGTCGGCACATGGTGGTGCGGCACGTCGCCGAGGCCGATCCGGTTCACTTCGACCTCGCCGGGGAACTCCTTCGCGACGGCCGACTGCAGCGCCGGGAACTGGTCCACCGGCGTCCACCCGTGGATGACGGTGACCATCCGGCTCTGCGCGAACTGGCCCTGCACGCGCAGCCGCGCGAGCCGATCGGCGACGAGCGTTTTCGCGGCGGTGAGTTCCGCGCCGACTTGCCGCGAGACCTTGTTCGCCTCGCCTTCAAATTTAGTGATGTCGCCCTGGTGCTGCACGATCGTCTTGTCGATGCGCGCGACGACCTCGGCGATCGTCGCGTTCGCGAACCCCTGCTCGCGCATGTCCACGGGCGTGACGCCTTCCTGCCCGAGGATGCGCGTGACGTCGTCTTCCTTCGCTTCCGGGAACGAGAGCAGGCCGACGAGACGGTTGCGCGCGGTCTGGTTCTTGTGGAACTGCGCGTCCGGCCCGATTTCGTCGCTCAGCCGCTGATCGATGCGCGCGGCGGCCTTCTTCACGTTGCCCTGCAGCACCACCGCGCGCGTGCCCCGGCCGAGCTTGACGCCCGTGCCGCCCAGCGCCGGCGCGACGGATTCGAGAATGCCTTTGTAATTGGTGAGGACCTCGATCGCGTCCTGCCGTTCGACGCGCTCGCGCGTGACCGTGCGGAGCGATTCCGCCCACGAGCGGACCTTGCCCGACATGGTCTCCGGCGTCCACGTCTCGACGGCCTTCGCGGCGGACTTCACTTCGTGCTCGCCGGGCGACACCGTCAAGAGCGGCGCGATTTCCTTCAGCGCGCGATCGGCCTCTTCGAGTTGCGTCAGCGCCTGTTGGTCCGCTTCCGGCAGCGTCGCACGGTTCAGGAAACCGGGCGCGTCCTCGATCGCGGTTGGCACTTCCTCGATATGCAGCAGGCCCTTGGCCTGCAAGGACTCGACGACGCGATTGCGCGCCCCGCTCAGGCAAACCAGTTCCACGCGGGCCATGTCCGCAATCACGACGCGCCCCCTTTCGGCAGGAACATGCCGAGCACGTCCTTCGCCATGTCCTTCACGCGCGCCATCGCCGCCGTGCGCTGTCCCGCGAGCCGCGATTCCGCCGCGGCCACGGCCGACGCAAACTCCGCCTCGCGCACGCGCGCCGCGTCGTTGCGGATTTTGGCGGCGTCCGCCTCGGCGCGCGCGGCCTCATCGGAAATGTGTTTGGCGGCGTCGGCGCGGGCGCGCTCGACGATCTTGCGCGCTTCGTCGCGGGCGCCCTCGAGTTTCGCGAGCAAGTCGCGCTCGTGACGCGCAACGTCGGACAGGATCGATTTTCCGTTGTGATGATCGTGCGATGCAGTCACGGTTCGCCTGTTAACGATCCCCGCGGCCGTCGTGCCCGAGAGACAAAGACCGGCCGGGATTGTGATCCAGATGCTGGCTTGAAGGCCCGCCGTCCACGGACGTGGCGGCGGGTGGATACGCTCAACGAAGGGAAGCTGCACCCAAAGCCGGGACGAATCCTGCCACACCGTGGAATGCGGAGTCAAGCAACCCGCACCCGCGCGCCGCGCGGTGCGACGGGACGCCGGCGTGCGCGTCGATCGTCAAGATACTAGTATTGTCGAATTGGAGCGCCGCGTCCCGATCGTGAATCGGCGCTCACGATTTTTGGGAGATGGTATCGGCGCTCGCGTCCCCGGTTTTCGGTCGGCGATCCGAAACTTACTCCGGGCCGATCAGCTTTTCGGACCCGGCAGGGACGAAATCCAGAAAACCGGGTGTCTACATTTAGTGCGCCCATTTTCGGACTCCCGAATCTTGGGGATCGGTCACGCGTGAGTTAACCGCCGGTTAATATTCGGTTACGGCGGGCCGTAAGTGACTGTCCGAACGGCTGAAACCGGGTGTCGGACTAACTCAAATCTAATGGAAACGGCACGAATCTGGGCTGGACATCCGACGAGGGACTGGATACAATATCGGCTACCATGAAATCAGGCTCTATACAACATATTGCGGTTTACGGGGCCAATGCGGCGATTCGCTGGAAAAAAATTCCAAGCCGCGTCCGGTTGAACAAGGGGGTTTACAACCGGCGTCTGCATTCCTATAATGCCGCACCTTTCCCAGAGGGGGTAAGGGGGGACGAACACGCCCGTCTACGGCGGTTCGGTCCACTGGGGCTGAGTCCGGCGCCAATCACGGAAGAGCGGTTTGGGGCTTTTCCGTGTCTGGACGGTGCCGATTTTAGAAAAATTAGCGTATTTCGCAGTGACCTACAGACCGAGCAACATCAGCATGGGCGTGTGTGTCCACTGCGCAGGGATCGGCTCGCCGCACCTTGAACCGCGGCGCGCATTGCAGTTGAATCAGAAGGATTGCCGGACGAAAGGGGCCGGGCCGCGTGAAATTTGTTGAGCCCAAAGTCTTCCTGGTCGGGGAGACGCGCATCATCGAGGACGGCCTCGCGGCCTACCTCGAGCACGTCGGCGCGCCCGAATGGAAGACGGACGCGCCGAGCGACTCGGAGCGTCTGTGCGAGGTGATGGGCCGGCTGTGCTACCGATCGTTCAAGCCGGGGCTGAACCCGAACGTGACGCGCGTGCGTGAAGGCAACGACACGTATCTCGCGCACATCATGGAGGTCGGCCACGGCA
>CAYUZD010000381.1:0-3402 GCA_964449475.1 uncultured Nitrospirales bacterium | reverse complement strand
GGCGCGTGGGGCGGTTGGATCGCGCTCCATCTTCGGCGCTCCGGGCATTCCGTGACGCTCCTCGATCCCTGGGGGCCGGGCAACGCGCGCGCGAGCTCGGGCGACGAATCGCGCATCGTCCGCGCGAACTACGGCGCGGCCGCGCACTACGTCGGCATGGGCGTCCGCGCGCTCGAACTTTGGCGCGAGTTCGAGATCGGGCAGCGCGTGGAATTCGTTCGCCGTTGCGGTCTCCTGTGGATGGAGCGCTCCGACGACCCGGCCAACCGGGCGTCGTTGCCCTTGATGCGCGATGCCGGCGTCGCGTTCGACGAACTCACGGTGGCCGATCTCGCGCGGCGCTTCCCGCAGATCAATCCGGACGGTGTGCGGTGGGCCGTGCTCGAGCGGGACGCGGGGTACGCGTTCGCGCGGCGCGCGTGTCGCGCGGTGGTGGACGCGTTCGTGCGCGAGGGCGGCAAGTTCCATCGCGCGGGCGCGATGCCGGTCACGCCGCACGCGAGCGCGTTGCACACGCTGCCGCTGACCACCGGGGACGCGGTGTCGGCCGATGCGTTCGTGTTCGCGTGCGGGCCGTGGTTGCCGCAGGTGTTGCCCGACGTGCTCGGCGGGCTCATCCGGCCGACGCGCCAGGAATTGTTCTATTTCGGGGAGCCGCCGGGCGGTCGGTTCGGCGACGACGCCATGCCCGCGTGGATCGACCACGGCGAGACCGTTTGGTACGGCAGTCCCGGCAACGAGGCGCGGGGGTTCAAGGTCGGCGACGACGCGCGCGGCGTGGAGATCGACCCCACGACGCAGGACCGCGTCCCCACGGGCGCGATGATTCAGAAGACGCGCGCCTACGCCGCGTACCGGTTCCCCGCGCTCGCGAACGCACCGATTCTCGAGTCGCGCGTCTGCCAGTACGAGAACTCGCCCGACAACGACTTCATACTCGACCGGCATCCCCGCTTCGAGAACGCGTGGATCGCCGGCGGCGGGTCCGGCCACGGATTCAAGCACGGCCCGGCCATCGGCGAACTAATCGCCGGGCTGGTCACAAGCGACGCGCGTGGCCCTGAGCGTTTCCGGCTGGACCGGTTCCGTGAACGTGGGCTGCGGCGATCGTCATAATGGCCACATGATTCGCGTTGTGTCCTCCGTCTGCCGCGTGTTGCTCCTAATCTGTATGGCCGCGGCGTTGCACTCGGGGTGCTCGGTGGACCGCGCGCTCGAGCTTCCCGCGCAGCCGCTCGATCGGTTCGAGATCGCCCGCGCCGAAGCCGGCGGCGAGTGGCGTGACGCGCGCCGCGTCGGCGGTGACGGTCCCATCGCGATTGACCTCGGGACCGCGGGCGGAGGCGACGCGGTCCGGTTCGGTTTCTTCGATCCTCCGGAGGAAATCGGCGGTAGCGTGCGGATGTACGCCGGTGACCGCCGCATTTACCGGGAGAAATTCGACGCGCGCGGGTTCTGGCGGGACGAACGGCTCGACCTGGACGTGCCCGCGGGGACGCCGCTGCGCCTGGTAATCGACGCCGACCGGCCGATCTGGGTCGGCCCGTGCGAGGTCATCCACCCTGTGGACACCCCGCCGCCCAATGTACTGGTGTTGCTCATCGATACCCTGCGCCAGGACCACATGAGCGTCTACGGCTACGAGCGCGACACGACGCCCGTGCTGCGTGCGTTCGCCGAGGACGCGACGCTGCTGACACAGCTCGTGCCGTCCTCGTCGTGGACGCGGCCGTCCGTCGCCTCGCTGTTCACGTCCATGCACCCGAACTATCACGGCGCGCAGACGAACCGCGACAACCTGCGCGAAGGCCTGCCGAGCCTCGCGGCGTCGCTCGGCGCGGCGGGCTACGACACGCAGGGCCTGATGTCGAATGCGAACTGCGTGCCCACGTGGGGCTTCGGCGGCGACTTCGCGCGCTACGTCTACGTCGATACCTACATGAAGCAACAATGGGACGACGACACCATCGCGGCAGACCTGGCCATCGCGTCCATCGACCGGTTGCGCGGCCGGCCGTGGTTCCTCTATGTCCATTTTATGAGCCCGCACAAGATTTACAACCCGCCCGAGCCGTTCAAGTCGAAGTTCGCGGAGGACTTGAGCCAGTTCGGGATGGCGGAGCGGCAACGCCGCTCGATGATCAACCTGTACGACGGCGAAATCGCGCGGTCGGACTTCGAGTTCGGGCGCATCCTCGACGCCCTGCGCGCGACGGGCCAGTACGACAACACGATGATCGTCGTCCTGTCCGACCACGGCGAGGAGTTCCAGGAACACGGCGGCTGGGAGCACGGCCGCACGCTCTACGAGGAAGTGTTGCGCGTGCCGCTGCTCATCAAGCCGCCGAACGCCGCGTGGAGCGTGCCGGATCGCATCGAATCCATCGTCGAGATGGTGGATATCGCGCCCACGATCCTCGAGGTCGCCGGCGTGCCCGCGCCGGAGCGGTTCCAGGGCCGGTCGATCCTGCCGCAACTGCGCGGTGAACCGGCGGAGCCGCGCACGGGGTTCGCCGCGCTCAACCTCGGCTGGTTCAGCCTGCGCGCCGCGAAGACGCCGGAACACAAGTACATCCGCGATGCGGCCAACGATACGCAGTCGTGGTTCGACCTCGCGGAGGATCCGCGCGAACGTTCGCCGCTGGATACGCCCGCGGAGTGGGGCGCCGCGCTGGCTGACCGCGTCACCGCCGAGCTCGTGGGCGGCGCGGCGGGGCTCCACGTGATGCTCGTGGCCGACGGCGCGCCGCAGGACGCGACGGTGACGATTGAGTGCCCGGCCTGCGGCGAACCCAGCGTCAGCAGCCACGAATGGCGAAACGAGTTGACCCGCGACGGCGGGACAATCGCGTGGACGTTTTTCGCCGGGCAGGTGAAGCCGATTCCGCCGTCCGAACGGCCGAACCAGGCGTCGTGGCGCGTGCACGCGCGAATGAACGCGACGGTGCCGCCGGATCAGCCGCTCACCATCCAGGTGCGGATGAACGGCGAACCCGTTGACCCTGAGCGCGTGTTCGCCGGCGCGGACCGAAAACACCTGGCGTTGGACGGTGGGCCGATGGTGCCGTTCGATCTGCTCGCGCATCCCGACGCATTCGACCTCGCGACGGTCCCCACGGGCGTTGGCGTGTACCTGTGGTACGTCGCGAGTCCCGAATCGCTCACGGACGCCGAGGTGCCCCAGGAAATCCGGGAGCAACTCGAAGCGCTGGGGTACGCGCTTTAGGACCGGGGCCGCAAGGCGCCGATCCTCCTACTCTATTCGTGCGGACTGTTGCCCTGGCCGGCGTCCATCTGCTGCGTGAGAAACAAGGTCAGGCGTGGAAGTGCCGAATGCGACCAGTGCATCCAAGGTGTTTTGAGAAACAACCCTCCCGGATGTTTGATGGAATTTCGCAGATG
>CAYUZD010000380.1:0-3405 GCA_964449475.1 uncultured Nitrospirales bacterium | reverse complement strand
CATGCCGGGGGACGGCGCGCACGCATCGGGTGAACTGGGCCGCGCGCTCGATTCGTTCTTGCAGACCGTCGTGTTCGAGTCCGGCCTGTCGGAGAAGACGCTCGCGGCGTACGCCGGCGATCTGCGCCGCTACGTCGGGGCGCTCGGCGAGGCGGGCGTCCGCCGGCCGGCCGCGATCGATCGCGACCACGTGCTTGGACATCTGATCGCGCTGCGGAAGGCGGGGCTCGCGCCGCGATCGCTCACGCGGCACCTGAGCGCGATCCGGCGGTTCCACCGGTATCTCGCGGCGGAGGGGATGCTCAAGGCCGATCCGACGGCCGATTTCGAATCGCCGCGCCACGTGAAGCCGTTGCCGCGCGTGCTGTCGCCGGCAGAAGTCGAGCGCCTGATCGAGTCGGTGGACACGACGACGCCGGCGGGCGTGCGCGACGCCACGATCCTCGAACTGTTCTATTCCTGCGGCCTGCGCGTTTCCGAACTGTCCTCGCTTGCGCTGAAGGACGTCTCCATCGACGAGGCGTCGATCAGGGTGCGGGGCAAAGGGTCGAAGGTACGGCTCGTTCCGCTGGGACGGACCGCGATGCATCGGCTGACCGAATGGCTCGGCGCTCGGGCGGAATGGAAGCCGAAGGACGCGACCGTGTTCATCGGCGCGCGTGGCGGGCGCATGGGCCGGACGAGCGTATGGCAGGTGGTGAAGCGCGCGGCGCGCGCCGCCCACCTGCGCGGGAACCCGACGCCGCACACGCTCCGCCATTCCTTCGCGACGCACCTACTGGACGGCGGCGCGGACTTGCGCGCGGTGCAGGAGATGCTGGGGCACGCGGACATCGGCACGACGCAAATCTACACGCACGTGTCCGCGGACCGGCTCGCGCGGACGCACCGCAGTTTTCATCCGCGCGCCAAGTAATGGCTTCGCGTGCAACCGGTGCGTGCGCGGCACTACAATGGGCCGCGACGACGAACACCAACCTGGGAGGTCCACGCCATGATTGTGCGCACGGTGGTCCGCGCCGCGGCGGTGCTGGCGATACTGAGTTCGATGTCGGGGTGCGTGGCGCTCGCAGTCGGCGCAGCGGGCGGTGCGGCCGGCGCGGTCTACGTCAAGGGCCGGTTGGTCGACAAGGTCGATGCACCGGTGGAACGCGCATACAACGCGACCCTCGCGATGCTTGGGTCGAAGGGATTGCCGGTCCTGGAGAAGCGCGCCGACGTTGCGTCTGCCTTTGTCCGGTCCGAGTACAAGGACGACAAGGACATCCGGATCGAGATCGAAGCCATCACGAGCGAAGTGTGCGAGATTCGCGTCCGCGTCGGGTTGACGGGCGACCATAGCCGGTCGCTCGATCTGATGAATGGGATTAGGTCGCGGCTGTAGACGTCCTGTTCCCATGAGTGCGATGCACAGTTGGGCGGGTTCGGCCGCGGTGCTGAGTTTGATCGCGGCGACGGCGACGGCCGAGCCGCAGTTGCGCACGGAACACTTCGACACCGATCCGGGATGGGACGCCCACAACAACCGGATGGTCGAGGAACCCGGGCGCGAGACCGTCCAGGACTTCGGGTTTTCCGAGTCGGGTTTCGCCGGGGGAGATCCGGGCGAGATCGGTGGGTCGCTGCAGACGGCGGCGGAGCGCGCGTATTACGCGAAACAGCTCGCGCCGGTTCTTTCGCTGGATACTCCACTGTCGGCCTCCGGCACGCTCGCCTTCGCGCCAGGCCGAGCGACTGGGCCGTTCCTGATCGGGTTCTTCGACGCGAAGACCTCGTTCGGCTGGCGCACTCCGAACACGCTGTCGCTGCGGATTGACGGCCGTGGCGAGGTCTTGCACGTGCATATGGAGTACTGCACGGCGTCATGGCGCGCGGGCGCGGGGGTAATCGGCGCCGTGGACCCGGACAATGGACGGCTCCAGCCGGTGGAGTTTCCCGCGAACGGCGTGCACCGGTGGTCGTTCACGTACCAACCCGCGAGCGCGGACCGGCCCGCGCACGCCACATTCGAGTTTGACGGTTACCGCGGCGAGATGGACGTGAACGTGGTGCCGGGGGATGGCGCGACGTTCGATCGGTTCGGCATGTTCAATGTGATGAAGTCCTCCGACAACCGCCTCGAAGTCTATCTGGACAACGCGACGATTAACGGCGTGGAGGAGCGGTTCGATCGCGATCCGGCATGGGACGCGGAAGGGAACCGGAACACCTATCGCGCGCGGATCGTCCGACCGTGGTTCGATTTCGGCTATAGCGCGACGAACTTCGCCGGACGCGACGCAGGCGAGATCGGGGGAACCGTTTTTCGCGGGGACCATCGTTTTGACAATACGAAGGCGTACTACGGCGACCGGACGGGCGAGTTGTCGCTCGCTGCGCCGTTGGAGGCGAGCGGCCGGGTCAGTCTCCTGCGCAGCATCTCGGACGCCGGTGTGCTGATAGGCTGGTTTCACTCCGCGCACAGCTTCGAAGGCGGAACGGACAAATCGACCATCCCGCAGGACTTCGTCGGCGCGTTCATCGAGGGGCCGAGCAGCGAAGGATTCTACTTCCGGCCGGTGTACCGCATTCACGGGGAAGAATCGGGCGTGGGCCGTGGCCCGTACATCTTCCCGGACCGCGTCGGGCGGGACTGGGCGATCCAGTACTCGCCGGATCCACCGAGGGTGACGGTGTTACTCGATGGTGAATCGGCGTCAATCAATCTTACGGCGGAGCCCGCTGGTTTCGGCGCGACCTTCAATCGGTTCGGCATCATCACAACGCAGATTGACGGCAATTACGAGATCGTCTACTTCGACGACCTGACCTATACCGTCGAACAGTAAAACGCGGCGGTTCGCGCGGAATTTACGCGGCCCCGAACCGTTTCGTCAGCCAGCCGATCAGGATCGTGTTGAGTTCCTCGGCCTTCTCTTGTTGCGTCCAGTGCCCGCAATTCTGGATGACGTGCATCTCGAGATCCGGCAGGAGCGCCTTGGTCGCCTCGGCCATCGACGGCGGCAGGATGACGTCGTCCTCCGCGCCGACGTAGAGCGCAGGCTTGTCCAGCTTCTGAGGCTGGCCGGCGGTCGTTTCCCAGTTCCGGTCGATATTGCGGTACCAGTTGATGCCGCCGGTGAAGCCGGTGTCTCGGAAGGTTTCGATGTAAAACGCGAGTTCGTCCTCGCTGATGAGGAGTTCCCCGCCCTGACCGCCGGCCTCGATCATCGCGCGGATGTCGAAGGCGCGTTCCGGCGCATCGGGCGGCAGCTTCGCGAACTGTTCGGCCGTCATTGTGCTTTTGCGGAAAAACGCGCGGAAGGCCTTGTCCACGTTGTCGTGCAACAGCTTGTCGGCGACGCCGGGCTGCTGGAAGTAGACGATGTAGTTGTTCTCGCCGCGCATCTGCCGCATCATCTGGAT
>CAYUZD010000379.1:0-3406 GCA_964449475.1 uncultured Nitrospirales bacterium | reverse complement strand
AAACCATGATCGACGTGAAATACGTCCGCGAACAGCCGGACGCACTGCGCGCCTGCCTCAAGAACCGGCGCAACACCACCGTCGACGTCGACGCCATGCTCGACCTCGAAGCGAAACGGCGTGAATTGGCGCACACTACAGAGACGCTGCGAGCACAACAGAATCAAGAGTCCGAACGGTTCGGAAAACTGAAACGCGAAGGTAAAGATACGGCGGAACTCGCGCAGGGTCTGGCTGGGCTCAAGACACAAATTCTTGCCTTCAAGGGACACATCGAAGATATCGATACCAAACTGAACGAACTCCTCCTCGCCGTACCGAATCTGCTCCACGACACCGTCCCCGTCGGCGCGGACGAATCCGCCAATCGCGTCGAACGCATCGTCGGCGAACCCGGACGGTTCAGCTTCGCGCCCCGCGACCACGTGGACATCGGCGAGAAACTCGGCCTGTTCGACTTCGAGGCCGGTGCCAAACTCGCCCGCGCCCGCTTCAACGTCTCGCTTGGCGCCGGCGCGCGACTCGAACGCGCCCTCATCAATTTCATGCTCGACATCCACACGAAGGAACACGGCTACACCGAGGTGTTGCCGCCGTTCATGGTGAACTCCGCCGCGATGCGCGGCACCGGCCAGTTGCCGAAATTCTCCGCCGACCTCTTCCGGCTCGAAGGCGACGCCGACCTTTGGCTCATCCCCACCGCTGAAGTCCCGCTCACGAACCTCCACGCCGGCGAGATGCTCCCCGAGGAAAAACTCCCGCTCTACCTCACCGCCTACACCCCGTGTTTCCGCAGCGAGGCCGGCTCCTACGGCAAGGACACGCGCGGCATGCTCCGCCAGCACCAGTTCAACAAGGTCGAGCTCGTCAAACTCTGCAAACCCGAAAACTCCTTCGACGAGCTCGAGAAACTCACGCACAACGCCGAAGTCATCCTGCAGCGCCTAGAACTCCCCTACCGCGTCGTTACCCTCTGCACCGGCGACACCGGCTTTTCCGCCGCCAAGACCTACGACATCGAAGTCTGGCTGCCGGGACAGAACACGTACCGCGAGATCAGTTCCTGCTCGAACTGCACCGACTTCCAGGCACGCCGCGCCGACATCCGCTTCAAGCGTCCCGGCCAGAAAAAGACCGAACTCGTCCATACCCTCAATGGCTCCGGACTCGCCGTCGGCCGAACCGTCATCGCCATCCTCGAAAACTACCAGCAGCACGACGGCTCGGTAGTCGTCCCCTCCGCGCTCCGACCCTACTTCGGTGCCGAGCGCATCACCGGCGTTGCCTGAACCAAGTCAGGGCTCGCCCAGATAACCCCGGTGACGCCCTGTGCAGAAGGTCGATCGATTGACTATTTACTAGACATCCTACTGATAATTCTGAATCCGACCCGCAAATTCCTTGATTCGCGTCTACACTTACGTCATTCCACGCCCCTCTCCGGGCATCGGGAGCAGAGAGCAACGCTAGCGCGCATATCAATAGAGGGATGGAACGCGGCCTGACTGAAAGTCGTACTCCCTCCCCTAGCCGATTCGGAGAACCTTCTGTTAGACTTAGTTTAGCTAACCGGACTTAGCTAAGGTGAGCCATGAAAAAAGCCAACATGCACGAGGCCAAAACCAACCTCTCCAAACTCATCCAGCAGGCCCTCGACGGCGAAGAGGTCATCATCGCCAAAAACGGCACGCCGCTGGTCAAGCTCGTCCCCTGCGAGCCGGAAAAAACAAAGCTCAGGCCGCCTCCGGGGCTCTGGAAGGGCCAGATCTGGATCGCGGACGACTTCGACGAGACACCCCAGGACATCATCGACATGTTCGAAGGTAACTATCAGGAACCCGCGCCGTGAGTGCGCGGCGATTGCTGTTCGACACCCACGCGTTCCTGTGGTGGATGGATCGCGACGAATCGCGATTGCCGTTCGGCTCGTTTGAAACGATCCAGCGCAATGACTCGGAAGTCTTCCTCAGTGTCATCAATGCATGGGAGATGGCGATCAAATCGTCGATGGGAAAGCTACAATCACCGCACGAAGTCGAGCACGCCGCGGAGCACTACGGCTTCTCGATCTTGCCCGTCCTTCTGCCCCACGCCATCGCCGTTCGCGATCTGCCGCTCCACCACCGCGACCCCTTCGACCGTATGCTCATCGCCCAGGCCAGGGTCGAGGGCCTCACGCTCATCACCACCGACCCGCACATATCGCGCTACGATGTGCCGATTCTCAGGGGATGAATCGTGGCCGCAATCGTCAATGACTTCCAGCGCGCCGCCGATGCCGTCCGCTCCGCGAACAACGTGATCGCCTCGACCGGCGCTGGCATCAGCGTCGAAAGCGGCATACCCGACTTCCGAAGTCCGGATGGACTCTGGAGCAAATACCCGCCCGAGGAGTACGCCACGATCGACGCCTTCCACGCCAACCCCGCCAAGTTGTGGAAGTTCTGGCAGGAACGCAGCGAGGAAATGGCCGGATGCCAACCCAACCCCGCGCATGTTGCGCTTGCCGAGCTCGAACGACTCAGATTGCTGACCGCCGTCATCACGCAGAACGTGGACAACCTGCACCAGGCCGCGGGCAGTGCGCGGGTCATCGAGTACCACGGCAACGGCCGGCGCGTCGTCTGCCTCGACTGCGGCAAGCGCCGCCCGCTCACCCCTGAACTTTACGCGCGCAGCATCCCCATGTGCGTCTGCGGCGGCCTGTTCAAGCCCGACGTCGTCTTCTTCGGCGAATTGATCCCGATGCACGCAATGTTGCAGGCCCAGGCCCTCGCGCAGACCGCCGGCTGCGTCATCATCGTCGGCACTTCCGCCACCGTCTACCCCGCCGCGGAACTCCCCCACGCCGCCAAGGCCCGCGGCGCCTTCATCATTGAATGCAATCTCGAACCGACCGATTTCACCGATTCAATCACCGACGTTTTCCTGCAAGGCCGGGCAGGATCGACGTTGCCGGAACTGGTGAACCTCGCATCAGCCTCACTCCCGCGCTAATCCCGGCTCGAACTCAAGATCTGGCCGGTTTGCCTGCGGTTCTGGCACGGTGCGCGATTCGATGGCACAATTCAGGACACGGGGGTTCACCCATGCTCAACGGCATTTCCGCCTCGCTCTCCGGCCTGCTGAATGCAACGCGCCGCCTCGGTATTACGGCGGGCAACATCGCCAACCAGCAGACCCCTGGGTACCAGGCCGTCCGCGCGACAAACGTCGAGGCACCGGGCGGCGGCGTGACACTCGGGGAGGTCGTCCGGGACACCACGCCCGGGCCACCCCTGCCCGAATTCGCCAGCGGGCCCGAACTCGTGGGTTCCAATGTTGACCCGACCGTCGAGCAGGTGAATCTGCTGCTGAGCAAGCGCCAGTTCGAGGCCAACATCAGCGCCCTGCGCGTGCAGAACGA
>CAYUZD010000378.1:0-3419 GCA_964449475.1 uncultured Nitrospirales bacterium | reverse complement strand
CGCGCTCGCGCACGAGGTCGCCCGCGAATCCGCGTCCGCAGCCGACATCGAGCACGCGCCGATCCGCCGGATCGATCTCGAGCTTCGTCCAGACTTCAGCCAGCAACTCGCGCTGAATACCGTCGATCCCGCCGAACGGCGAACTGACCATCCGCGGATTCGCGCGGTAGAACTCGGCGACAGCGTGGTTCATGCCGCCTCCTTCACGCGATGCACGTACGGTCGATAACCGCGCTTCGATCGCGCGCCCGCGTACACCGCGACGGGCCGCACGACCGGAAATGACAACGCCGCGGACGAACGAAGCCGGCCGCGAGAAAGTTCACGCATCCATTGAACGTATTTCCCCGGACTCGCCAGGTCTAATGCGAGATCACGCGCCGTGTAATTGCATCCAAGCTCGCGCAGCGCGAGGCCCTCGTTCCTGCACCGGCCCCACAGACCCGCGAGGTCGTAGTCATGATGGTGCAAGACTTCGGCGTTCTCGGGAAACACGATTCGCAGCCCCGCGGCCTGCACGCGCCGCTGGAACTGAAAATCCTCGCCGAGCGCCTGCGGCCCGATGCGCAACCGTTCCCAGACCGGCCGCCGCACCGCGGCATTCGCGAACGAGACGCCCCGGCCGTGCGCCGTGCGGAACTTGGCCATCTCGCGCGTGAAATAGAAATACCCGTTGCGCTCCCACGGAAACTGCTCGAATCCGCGCTCGGGATCCGGCACCGACGCGCCGCAAGCGACCGCCACATCCGCATCGGCGAACGGCGCGAGCAGGTTCTCCAACCACTGCGAATGTGCGGGCACGGCGTCCTGCGAGAGCGCGACGACGAACTCCGCTTCGGCTTGCTCGAACGCGAAGTCGCGTGCCCGCCCGAAGTCGAACTCACCCGGCGCGATGGACGCGACTCGCACGCCGCGCCCGCGCAGCGATTCAATCGTCCCGTCGCGCGACCCCGAATCCACCGCGACCACGCACACCTCGCGTGCCGTCGTCTGTGCGGCGATTCCATCGAGTACCCGCTCGAGTAGCGGACCCGCGTCGCGAGTCAGCAACGTGACCGCGACACTCCCCCGTGACGAATTCATCCCCGAAACGCCCCCGGACTTGCCTGTGGGACATTATATAGAAACCGTCGCTTGCTCCGCGGGATTCTGGGAGATCGAACTACGGGGTGAGTTCAGTTGACGAAAAGTGGAAATCGTGCGTGATGGAGTCGCCCGCACCTATCGTCATGAACACGGCCTGCTTCGCGCTTCGTGATCGTCCGTCGGCGTGAATCCTCGCTATCAGTTCGCCGTCGCCCGCGTCGAGCCGGTCGACACGATATTTCCCGGACTCATCGATGAGCCCGCCGATTCCGAACCCTGGATTGGTCTCCGGATCCCACCAGTCCACGAATGCTTCAGCGTACGGCTCGCCGTCGACGTACACGGTACCGGTGACTACGCCGCCCCGAGGCAAAACATGAATCTCGACAGGAGGCTCCTCGCGCGTCGGATGCGCGATCACGCGCGTGTTCGCAAAATCGGGATGCACGAACATGATCGGCGCCTCTCCCTCGGGCAGTCCGCCAATCCGGAAGAAGCCGTTCGCGTCCGTCCGGGCCAACGCCGCCGGCTCGGATGGATCAGGCAGCCGATCACCGTGAATCGAGTGGTACATCACAAACGCGCCCTCGATAGGCTCGCCCTCCGCATCGACGGCGTAACCGGCAATGAACGCCTCGGGGTCCAAGACAACTTTAATCTCTTCCGCAGGCAGGTCGATCAGCTGTAACCGCAACGCGTACCCCGGCGCGCGCATCGCGATTGTGTACGGGCCGTCTCCGTAATAAGGAATCGAGAACCGGCCGCTGGAATCGGCCACCGATTCCATCCCTCCCTTTTGTTCGAGCATACCGGCGTTCGTGTAATCGTGGTCGACGAGCAAATTCGACACACCGCGCGCCAGGTGATACTCAAACTGGCTGATCGGCAGCCCGGTCTCGGAATCCGCGACCACGCCGGAGAAACGGCTCTCGACATCCCGAGGTGGCTCCACTTCCACATGTATCACCGCGTCGGCTGTCCCGGCTGTCTGCCGGTGGCCCTTGATCTCGCCGGGGTAGTAGGTGTTGCCTCGATGCTCAACGTTCGCAAGGTAGTATGTGCCGGACTCCAGAACACTTAGTTCGAAATCTCCCGACTCCCCCGCCGTTATCCACTCCTGGAATCCACCGTCGCGTGTCGCCCAGTACAATCGCGCGCCGTTCAGCGCGTTGCCTTCCATATCCGTGATGCGCCCGGCAATCGCTAGGCCCATCGCAGGGTTGTATGTCAGCGGCACGTTCGTTATGTGTTCGCCCGGCGCGAGCTCGACCGTGTACATGCGCTGCGCCGGACTACTGTCGCCCTCCGCCGGACTGACCTTCAGTTCGTACGCACCCTCCGGCAGATGTGCGAGCGTGAACAGTCCATTCTCGTCCGCCGTCGCGCCGCCGGTCGCGTTCTCGGAGCGCGTCCGCCGCGTCCACTCGACCTGCGCGCCCGGCATCGGCCGGCCGCCCGGCGCGACGACGTAACCCGAAATCGAACCGGTCCGGCACAGATTGACGACGAGGCCGTTCTTATTCTCCGTGTCGACTTCCCACTCCTGGCCGCGCGCGACCATATAACCGTCATATCGGATCCAGAACAGAAGTCGGTTGTGCTGAGGAACACCGGCGAACTCGAATCGACCGTTTCCATCCGTCGATGTTTCGCCGAGCGTGCCGTCGCCAACGCCGAACGCAATCGGAACACCCGCGGCGGGCCGTCCGTCGTCGAAAACGGCCATACCGCGGACGGTCAATCCGGGAGGAATGGCCCAGTCGATCCGCAGCGTACCGTGGTCTGAGACCCGGCCCTCCTTGTACTGCTCCATCGTGCGCACCGGATACGCGGACGGCGGTTCTATCTTCACGAAGTAGGAGCCGTCGGCGATTCGCCGGAAGGCATATCGCCCCGCGGGATCGGTCCGCGCTTCGCCGCACACTTCAGACCACGACGTGCGCAATGTCACCGCCACGCCGAACAAGGGCCGGCCGGTGCTCGCATCCGCGATCGTTCCTTCGATGGCACAGTCGCCTAACGGGGGCACGGGGCGCGGGCTGGGCGGACGCGCGTCGAGACGCTCACTCGGAAGGGACACAGGCTGCTCGCGCGTGTCCGCTGCGGCAACCTCACCGAAGGACGCGACGACACCCGCAAGCAACAGAGAAACGAGGGAATGCCGGATATGGGAAAGCGCGATTTCGCCCGGAATATGGTCGAAGGGAACGCTTCGTCTCATCGCCTGGTCTCCGCGATGACGGATGCTCAATTACATTCAGTCTACTACAGATGAATCCGGGAGTTATCACGTTCGTTCCCTCGCCTGATCGAAACGGAATGCGCTCGTCCCG
>CAYUZD010000377.1:0-3423 GCA_964449475.1 uncultured Nitrospirales bacterium | reverse complement strand
CCCAGAACGCCTTGTAGTACGAACCGCGGTAGTAGTAGCACGTGAACCGCATCCCGGCCGGAGCCGCGAGAATCAGGAACGCCGCCGAAAACGGCAGCCAGTCCGGCCACCAACCCGGCTGCGGCGCCGCGAACCATCGCGGCTCGCCCTCCAGCCCGAACAGCAGCGGCGAATAAAACGGAGAGAGATAGTGCGCGCCGCCGCCGTGATAGAAGTAGTACTCGCCCTGAAACGCCGCCCACGTCGTGTAGACGATGAACGCCGTCAGCCCCGAGAAGATCGCCAGCGGCTGCACCCACCACTTGTCGCGCCGCGACGTCTCGCCGAATCCCCGCCGTTTCAATGTGTCAGTGTACGCCATCGCGGCCGCCTCCCCATGCGCGCCCGCACAAAACAACACTCCTGACTGGCATGATGTCCCGGACCCCTTTCCGCAGCGGCCTGGATGCCGCCGATTAGCGCGCTATTGAACCGGAATCGGCGACATATTTCAAAGGGCAAGGGAAACCGTGCGACGGGCGTGGAGGTTCGTGGGGATCAGCCACCTGCGTTGGGCGAGACGTCCGATTGGACTGGAACCATGTCCTTGAGCAGTTCCGCGGCGTCTCCGGAACCTGCGCCTTCCGGCACGACGATCTTCAGCCCGCTCACCATCGTGCACGATGCCGGGTCGCACGATTGTGCGTCGATCGTCACGATGATGTCTCCGTCGCCGGCTTTCTCTATCGGTACCGCGAACCGAGCTACGCCCTCGAAGCCCCACGTAAACCATTTGATCTCGGGCTGCGACATGTCTTTGGGCGCCGTCTGCCGCCACGGGCCCGACGCTTTCGCCGCGCCCGAAACCGCGATGCGCGTCGGCTGTTCGCTCTCGGGATTCTCGCTTCCCGACGCTGCGCGCGCGCGCACCGTGTTGTCCATGGCGTAGGTGTGCCAGTTTGGAGAATGATTCGCTTCAACGATCAAATAATCGCACGCAACGGTGGCGCGGTACGTCAAAGCGATCTTCGCACGGTTCATCACGGGAACCGGAGTGGTCCAACCATCTTCGGCCGACACCATCGGCGCGGCTACGAGGACGGCGATCAGCGCCAGTCTAGATGTCCGGCTTGCGGAAGTGTTCACGGTACGTCCTCACGTTCAGTTGCATCGGCTGGCCGTCGCGGATCAAGTCTACAACGTAGGTCGAACCCGAATCGACAGTCAGCGAGATGTATACGTCGAGCTTCTGCGTGAAGTCGTCTCGCTGCACTCCGTTCACGGCCGTCACGATGTCGCCCACCTGCAGCCGGTGCACGTTGTACACCTGTGCCGCGGGATCGACGTTTACGACCTCCGACGCGAACCCGTCCTCGGGCAGTCCCAGCGCGCGTTTCCGGTCCGCGCTCAGCGGGGTCGACATGAAGAAGGACTTCGGCTCGACCGTCCAGAAGCGGTGATAGAGGTCCGTCCACCACCACTCCTGCGGCAGCATAACGGTCAATTCGCGCGTCTCGTCCCCGCGCCGAACGGTCATCGAGATTTGCTTCGCGACCTTCGGCACGTTGTTGTACTCGTACTGCAAATCGCCAAACGTCAGCACTTGCGCGCCTTCGATCGCCGTGATGATGTCGCCGGCCTGCAACCCCGCTTCGGCCACCGCGCCGCTCGCCGCCTTCACCGCCAATCCCTTCGGCACATCCAGCGTGATTCCGATCCGCTTGATGTCCGGGTAGACGTACATGTCGCTGAACTTGTCCAGCGTGCCGTCCATCTCCTTCTCAAGCAGCATGTAGTCCGCGATGAGGTGGCACTCGACGCACCGCCCCGCATCCATCACTTCTTCCTTCAGCAGCGGGATCTCGTCCGGATACAGCGGCGGCGGCAGCGGCTTCGCAGGCAGGCCGCCGGCCTTCCACTTCTCGTGTTGCTCGAGCCCGAGCTTGAGCGCGAGTTCGAGGCTCTCGTAATTCAGATACGTGTCCGGCGCGGCCTCGTCACGGCCGCCGTACCGCAAATAAATCTGTTCGTCCGCGTTCATCGCGAAGTAATACAGCGTGTTGTGCCAGTCCCGGTCGAACAGGGCGATGTTGATGCCCGTGTTCGTCGTGATGCGGGCACACACGAACTGCTCGAGCAGTCGGCCGCGCGGCGAATCTTTTGGGGTTTGCACAACCTGTGCGTCAAAGACCCGGCACGCCATTCAAGGCGCGCACCGGAACGCCAGAAAGATCGGCTTGCCTGTCGCGCGCGCTTCCTCGCGTGCCGCGCGGTAGTCCGTGTGCCAGTGGATGTCTTGCGCGGCCGCCGTGGCGTTCGCGCACAGCCACACCGCCGCGAGCGCGATCAGCCACCCACGCACCACTTCGCACGTCCTCCCGACCAAGCGCACAATTTCTCACAACGGCGTAAAGCCGATCCAACCACGCCGCCAATAGAACCCCTTCCAAGCCGTCGTTCACACAATCTGCCCGGCCGTGGTGCAATAACCGGAGCGTCTCGGTAACGGCGATCCATCACCGCTCGGATCAGTGGGCACTTCACCCGGATTGAGCTACGGTCGAGTTCGCTGTCATCCGCCAGCCGCCACCTGCTAAAATCACCGGGAATATGAACCATTTACTCCATGTTCCGCTCTAGACGGTCTTCAAGGCGGCGCGACGCATGATCTACTACAAAACCTCCCAGTACGTCCCCGGCAAGGGCGACGCCTGGATGTTCTACGAGTGCAACGACGACCAGACCGTGCGCCGTTATATGACGTACATCCCGTCCACGCGCGAGTTGGACAAGGTCACCAAGCCGTTCATTCGCCGCCTGATGAAGCCCGAGACGCTGATGGACTCCTCGCTGGAGGAATTCCACCAGTACTGGCCGCCCGACCCATCCGAGAAGCCGTCCAGCCAGGACGTCATCAAGGACGAGGTCGAACGCCGGGGCATCAAGACCCGCAAATACTTCGACCCGAACATGACCGTCGGCGAGGCCATGGCCGTGCACCCGCGCGTGGCCGAGGTGTTCGCGGCGTTCCAGCTCGGCGGCTGTTCGAGCTGCGGCATCAGCGAAGTCGAGACCGTCGCCCAAGTCACCATGGGCTACGGTGTCGATGTCGACATGCTCCTCGACGTCCTCGAAGAGCTCATGGCCGAAGAAGAAGCCAAGGCCCGCGCCGCGGAAATGCCCGAACCGGCGGCCGCGCAGAAGGATGTATAATTAGAGTCGTGTCCGGCCAGGACCGGCACTTCGAACAACGAGGCACCGCAATGGACGCAACGCAGACCCCACGCTCGATCGTTTCCGCGACGGAATCCGCCATCGCCGAGCTCAAGCGCCTGCTCGACGCCGAGGCCGGCGCGGTCACCGGCGTGCGCATGGCGGTCAAGGGCGGCGGCTGCTCCGGCCTGTCCTACGTCCTCGACTTCGACAAGGAACGCGACGGCGACA
>CAYUZD010000376.1:0-3442 GCA_964449475.1 uncultured Nitrospirales bacterium | reverse complement strand
GATTGCAGGCCGAAGATGGTGCCGCGGTCGTAGATGAGGTTGAACTCGACGTAGCGGCCGCGGCGGTAAAGCTGGAACTCGCGCTCGGCGTCGGTGTGGCGCGTGTCGCGGTTCGCGGCGATAAACGGCCGGTACAGATTCGGGAAGGACTGGCCGAGCGCGATGCAATAGTTGAACGCCTTCTCGCGGTCGTCGCGCAGATGATCGAAGAACGTGCCGCCGATGCCGCGCATCTCGCCGCGGTGCTTGAGGAAGAAATACTCGTCGCAGTTTTTCTTGTGTTCGTCGTAGGAGTAGCCGGACTCGTCGCAGATCGCCTGGAGCGCCTGGTGAAACTCGATTACCTGATCGCGCACGGGGTAGTACGGCGTCACGTCGATGCCGCCGCCGAACCACCAGACGTCGCCCGCCTCGAAGTAGCGGATGTTCATGTGGATCGTGGGGATGTGCGGGTTCCACGGATGGATGACGAGGCTGACGCCGGTCGCGAGGAACGGCGCACCGGCGGGTACCTGGATCTGCGTCGCCGCCGCGGCGGGGAGGCCCGTGCCGCGGATGCCCGAGAAGTTCACGCCGCCCTTCTCGAGAAGGTTGGACAACTCCCACACCCGCGTGCGGCCGCCGCCCGAGCCCTTGTCGTAGGTCCACACGTCCTCGCGGTACCGCGCGCCGTTCTCCTCGGACAGGAAGTCGCAGATGATCTCCTGGACTTCTTTGAAACCGCTTTGAATCGCATTCACGTCAGGCATGCGTAGACTCCTGCTCTCCGGTTTGAAGGCCGAATCCTCCCAGCTTCGACGTTTTTCAGCATATGCTTATAGCATCGAGCGGCTCCAGGACACCGGGCTGTTCAATCGCGATGCGTCGTCTTGACGAACTCCAGAGTAGCAAGGAGATCGCGCCTTACGACCTTGGCCTCGCGATACTTGGGATCCAGTTTGATCGCCTTCTCGGCGTACTTCAGCGCCTCACGGTACCTTCCCTCACGGCGGCTCAATATCGCGAGATTCAACAAAGGCTCGTCTGCCCCCTCCCGCGTCCCGCGCTTTTGCTCCAACGCGATCGATCTCCGGAGCGCACTCTTAGCACCGCCAAAATCGCCGAGCTTACCAAGCTCACCGGACAAGAACACATACAATCCGGGAAACTCACCCCGAGCAGTCTTTATCGCACGACGATACCATTTCGCGGCCATCCGAGCGTTTCCCATATTGTTGTATCGATGGCCCATCAAAGTTTCGAAATTCCACCGTACCCTTCGTCTCGGATGACGCAGATAACGGCGAATAATTTGTTCAGACTCCTCCCATCTTGCGTTAGCGATGAGAGCCTGAACCAGCGCTACAGCGGCTCCTCGATTCCAAGCCCACCGCCTGAGGTGCCGCTTGGCCAATTCGATCGTGAGCGCCGGGCTTGAATCCCAATCAATCCTTCGGAGGCGATTCCAATCCTCTGCGAACGCCTTTTCTTCAGCCGGATCAAGTTTTCGAGACATCGTCGAGATTCACCCATATTCCTCGTAGCGATCTCGTTCTATTTGGCCTTCAGAAGTGGCCAGATCATCGCATTCCAGAGGTCGTACCCGGCCTGGTTCATGTGGAGGCCGTCCTGGACGAAGAGCTCGGGTTTGGGTTTGCCGTCCGCGCCGAGCATGACGGGTTCGACGTCCATGAAGTGGACGTAGTCGTGCTTCGTGGCGTAATCGCGAACGAGGCCGTTCGTCTCGCGGATCTTGTCTATGAGTTCCCAGCGCGCGATGCTCGGTTTGATGGACACGTAGATGATTTTCGTGTTCGGCAGCGCGGCGTGGACGCGTTCGAAGAACTGCAGCGTATCGTCGAACACGCGCTGCGGCGTCTTCGCGTAGCTAAGGTCGTTGTCGCCTTCGTAGTAGACGACGATGCGCGGTTCGTACTTGATGACGACGCGATCGACGAACGCGAGCGCGTCGGACGCGTGCGACCCGCCGAAGCCGCGATTGATGATCTGGAGATCGGGGAAGTCCTGGTCCGTCTTCCACATGCGAATGCTCGAACTGCCGACGAACACGATGCTGCCCTTGGCCGGCGGGTTCTCGGCGTCCTGCTGCTCAAACGCGCGGATCGCGGGTTCCCACTGGCTGTCTTCGGCGAGAGAGAAAGGCGCGGCCAAGGCCGCGCACAACAACAGGACGACGGTTCGATTTCGCTTCATGGCGAGCCCTCCGCGGTTACGCCTTATAGATTTTCTCGCGGCCCTGCGTCACGTTCTTTGTCGCGTTGCGCGTGTCCAGCACGAACCGCGCGCTCTTCACGATGGCATTGTAGTCGTACGCGTCGTGCGCGGTGACGATGAGCACCACGTCGTATTTCGCGATCGCGTCCGGCGCCAAAGCGACGGAATCCTTTTTGAGCTTGTGGTTGCGCGTTGGTGGCAGCGTCGGCACGTACGGGTCATTGTAATCCACGATCGCGCCGCGATCCTGCAGGAGGTCGAGCAGCGTCAGCCCGGGCGACTCGCGCGGGTCGCCGATGTTCGGCTTGTACGCGACGCCGAGGACGAGCACGCGGGAACCCTTCAGCGCGCGGCCATGGTCATTGAGCATGTTCATCAGTTCCGTGACGACGTACTCCGGCATCGCGGTGTTGATTTCACCGGCGAGCTCGATGAACCGCGTCGAGACACCGAATTCGCGCGCCTTCCATGTGAGGTAGAACGGGTCGATGGGGATGCAGTGACCGCCGAGGCCCGGGCCCGGGTAGAACGGCATGAAACCGAACGGCTTCGTCTTGGCGGCTTCGATGACTTCCCAGACGTCGATCCCCATCTTCGTGTAGATGACCTTCAATTCGTTGACGAGCGCGATGTTCACCGACCGGAAGATGTTCTCGAGCAGCTTGACTGCCTCGGCGGTGCGCGCGTTCGACGCGCGAATCGTCTTCACAACGACCTTGCCGTAGAGCGCGTCGGCCACGTCGAGGGCGTCCGGTGTGCACCCGCCGACCACCTTCGGGATGCGCCCGGTCGAGAAGTCCGGGTTGCCAGGGTCTTCGCGTTCCGGCGAGTATGCGAGGAGAAAGTCCGTTCCGGCTCGCAGACCATTCGCTTCGAGTTCGGGTTGCAAGACCTCCTCGGTCGTGCCGGGATAGGTTGTCGATTCGAGCACGATGAGCTGGCCCTTGCGCAGATACGGCGCGAGCATTTTGCCGGTGTTCGAGATATACGTCAGGTCCGGCTCATGGTGCTCGGCGAGCGGCGTCGGCACGCAGATGAGAATGGCGTCCGCCTCCTTCGCGCGCGCGAAATCCGCCGTGGCCTCGAAGAGACCGCTCTTGTGCAGCGACGCGACCTCGGCGCCGGGGATGTGGCTGATGTAGCTCTCGCCACGGTTCAGTGCGGTGGTTTTCGCTTTGTCGATATCGAACCCGATGACGCGAAAGCGATTGCGGCAGAAGGTCATGGC
>CAYUZD010000375.1:0-3449 GCA_964449475.1 uncultured Nitrospirales bacterium | reverse complement strand
CTGCTCGTCTCCAGCCACGAACTGAGCGAAGTCGAACTCATCAGCAACCGCGTCGCCATCCTGTACCGTGGTCAGTTGCAGGTGCAGGGCACGCTGGACGAGCTGCTGGTGGATCGCGACCTCACGATCGAGGTGCAGCAGGTGCCGGCCGCCGCGCAATCCGCTCTGCAGGCCGCGGGGATCACGCCGGAAGACAAGATTCGCGGCCGCGTGCTGTTGCGCGTGCCCGCCAGCATGTCCATCTACGACGCGATGGCGGTCTGCAAGAACAACGGCGTCACCATTCACAGCGTCGCGCCCCGCCGCGAGACGCTCGAGGAACTCTTCGTGCGCACCGTCGGCGATGCCGCGGCCGCCGAAGCCAGCCGGGCCGCCGCGCCCGCCAAAGCGAAGTAAGGAGCAGACGAACTCATGTCGGTCAATTCCGAAGCCGCCGCCGCGCACGCGCCCGTCGCGGGTGCATCCAGCCTGGGCGGGCTGCGCGGGCCGCTCGCCATCGCGGGCTACACCTGGCGCGAGGGCATCCGCAAGAAAACGCTCATCGGGTTCCTGCTGCTGAGCGTCCTCGTGATTCTCGGCTCGACGTTCATGACGGCGTTCATGGCCAACACGCGCATCGGCGAAATCCAGACCGACGTCGAATCGAAGATCATCAAGGACATCTGCGTCTCGGCCATCTCGATTTTCGGCGTGCTTATTACGATTTTCATCTCGGCCTCGGTCGTCCCCGTCGAGATGGAGAACAAGGTCATCTACACCGTCCTCTCGAAGCCCCTGCGGCGCTACCAATACCTCTTTGGCAAGTTTCTGGGCGTGCAGATCATCGTCATCGCCAACCTCCTGTTGATGAGCCTGCTGTTTGGCCTCGCGCTCTACGCCAAGGAGCGCATTTTCCCGTCCCTGCTGTTGTGGTCCACGCTGCTCACGTACTTCCAGTTCCTCATCGTCTCGTCGCTCACGTTCGCGGTCTCCTGCACCTCGACGTCCTCCGTTCTGCCGACCATTGCCGGCCTGTTCATCTACATCACCGGCAACCTCACCGAATACCTGAAAGATGTGGCGACGCGCACGAGCGAATCGGAGAGCGCCATCCAGTCGATGGTGGGCTGGCTGGCGAACGCGCTCTACCGCGTGCTCCCGAACCTCCGCAATTTCGACATGCGCGAGCAGATACTTTACCTCCAGCCGAACGATCCGCCGTCGGACGTGCTCATCCCCAACCTCATCGCCTACGGCCTGCTCTTCGCCGTCGCGGGCTACGGCCTCGCCTGGCTGCTGTTCATGCGCAAGGAGCTGTAAACCGTGCGGCGCGGCAGCGTATCGGCCCAAGTCCTCGTCCTCGCGGGCGTGTTGCTCGCGCTGGGGCTCGGCTCCGTGCAAAGCAGCCGGCTCGAGACCATGCGCGAGCTCGAGCGCGGCTACCGCTGGACCGTCACCGCCGCGTCGTTCTCCGCGTTCGGCGAGTCCCTCGAATCGGGCGCGCGAGAACAGGAAGCCGAGCCGCTCGACGACGAGATTTTCGCCAAGCTCGTCGCGCTGGGGGAGACCGCGCTGCCCGACCTGCCCGTCGAGGCGGAGGACAAGAACGCGGACGGTTCCGTGCATTCCCGGCTCGTCCGCGCCGTGCGCCAGGGCCAGGACCACGCCGTCTACGACATGCTCTCCAGCGCCGAGGGCCGCAGTATCGTCCGCGAGTTCCTCGATGCGGCGAAGGAAGACCGCATCGTCAGCATCGGGACGCAGTTCTCGACCGCCTCCATCTACGCCGGCGCCGGCCAGGCCGAGGGCGTCGGGATCACGAGCCT
This sequence comes from uncultured Nitrospirales bacterium, assembly GCA_964449475.1. Classification (GTDB taxonomy): domain Bacteria; phylum Hydrogenedentota; class Hydrogenedentia; order Hydrogenedentales; genus VFKU01. The sequence continues at coordinate 1,644 of CAYUZD010000375.1, read as the reverse complement.
CTTCTTCGGCTTCCGCAAGGTGGCGGCGAACTTCCTGTGGATGCAGGTGGACAATTTCTGGCACGCGGGCCAGATGCACCGCATGGTGCCCGCGATGCGCACAACGGTCACGCTCGACCCGCAGTTCATCGACGCGTACCTGCTGGGCGCGTGGCACCTCGCCTACAACATCACCGCCCATCTGCCCGACACGCCCGAGCCCCAGAAAACGTTCCACCCGAAGTACCAGAAACGCCTCGGGCCGAAGGAGGAATGGTACTACCTCGCCGCGGACTTCCTGCTCGACGGCATCAAGAAGAATCCGCGGACCTACCAGCTCTATTTCGACCTCGGATACGCGATCTACGAGAACAAGATCGGCGATCATGCCAGCGCGGTGAAGTACCTGCGCGAGGCGCGGCGCTACCCGCACGACCGCTGGGTGCCGCGCATGCTCTACCTCGCGATGTGGCGCAACGGACAGTACGATGAGGCCATCGAAGGCTGGATCGACTACCTCGAGAACGACCCGGGCAACGTCACGGCGGTGCGGTTCCTCAACATCAACCGCGCGTACCTCGCCGAGGCGATGTCCGACCAGTCGGCGGAGTGCGCGGGCGCGGCGCGGACCGCGGCGCAGAAACTCCGCGCCGAGCTCGATGCGCTTCCGGCCGGGGATGCGCGCGCCGAGGCGTTGCGCATCCAGATCGCGGACGCAGAGAAGACCGCCGCCGAGATGGACGCGATGCAGGAATCCGAGTGGGCAAAGGCCGCGGCGATTTACGAGCCGATGGTGGCGCAGCAGCAGGATGCGATCGCGTCCGCGCGGCTGCTGCGGCATAGTGCCCTCGAATTCGCGCGCGCGGGGCGGTATCTCGAAGCCGTCATGAAGCTCGACCTCGCGCGGTACGAAATGCTCGAAAGCTTCGACGAGATCAGCGAGCTGCGCATCCGCATCAAGCAGCAGGGGAACATCCCGCTCGAGGTCACCGAGCAGCTCGCAGTCGAGCGCGAACGCGAAGCCGCCGCCTACGCCGATCCGAATCGCGTGAAGCCGCGGCGCTTCGTCGAGTGCCCGTACCCGATCGACGAGACCGCGATCGGACTCTGAGCCGGTCCCCGGTGCCCCGCGCAGCGCGGGGGTGATACGATCCCCGGCACGATGCCCGGCCTGACTCCATCGACCCAACTGCGCGCGGCCCGTGCCGTGTCGCTGGCGGCGATCGTCGTCGTCCCGTGTCTGATCAGTTTCCGCTTCGCGTCGTTCATGGACGTGAAGCTCGCCGTACTGGCGGCCGTGGTACTCGTCCTGGCCTTCCTGCTTCCCGCAGGGACTGTTCCGCGCGCGTTTCATGCGCGGCGGTTTGCGCCCCTGGCCGCCGTACTCCTGCTCGCCGCGGTCTTCGCCGCCGTCCGGTACGTCATCGAGTCCGTCTCGCCGGGAAGCCGGCCGCTCGGCGCGAACACGCTGGTTCCCGAGTACACGCTGGCCGCGGCGTGTTCGCTCGCCGTCGCCGTCGCGGCGGCGGGCCTCATCCGGTCCGCGTGGCATGGGGAGGACGCCGGCCGCGTGCTGGATGCGCTCGCGCTCTCCGGTGTCGTCGTCGCGGCGCTGGGGCTCCTGCAATACGCCCGGCTGCTCCCGTGGCTGTTCCCCGAGGTCGA
>CAYUZD010000374.1:1972-3454 GCA_964449475.1 uncultured Nitrospirales bacterium | reverse complement strand
GCGTTCTATCCCGCCTATGCATCGGTGCGACCGTTCGGCGTGTTCGATGCGATCGCGGCGCTGGTGACGGCCGGCGCGATCGCGCTCGAGGCGATCGCGGACCGGCAACTGTGGCGGTTCCGGCGCGAGAACACAGAGCCCGGCGCGATCATGAAGTCCGGGCTATGGAAGCAGAGCCGGCACCCGAACTATCTGGGCGAGATTGGATTTTGGTGGGGCGTCTACCTCATGGGCGTGGCCGCCGACCCGGCGATCTGGTGGACGATCGCCGGGCCGGTCGGCATCACGCTGTTGTTTGTGTTCATCAGCATTCCGATGATTGATAAACGCCACCTCGCGCGGCGGCCGGGATACGCGGAGCATATGCGTGCCGTATCGGCGTTGATCCCGCTGCCTCGGGGGACCGAGTCCCAGGCGTGACGGCCGCGAGCCGGTCTCTACTGTAGAGGGCGAAGTGTTGCCCTTCGGCGACCGGGAAACGGGCTTGTGGAAACAATGGGTAGAGGGCAATTTATTGGGATTTTCGTGTCGATTTTAGGGGTGATTATAACATAAGTTATAATATTGGATGATGGGTCGTATGAGAAGGTGCAGGCAATACGGCGGCGAGAGTACAGCGGTCTGGATGTGGCTGGAGGTGGCGGATGACAAAGCTGAAGATTGTGACGGTGGGGAATTCGGTGGGGGTGACGCTGCCGAGGGAGATATTGGAGCGGCTTCGGGTGAAGAAGGGGGACCTGCTGTACGCGATCGAGACGCCGAATGGGATCGAGATCACGCCGTATGACCCGGAGTTTGCGCGGCAGATGGAGGTGGCCGAGGAGGTGATGCGGCGTCGCCGTAGTGTGCTCCGAAAGTTGGCTGAATAATCGATGCGCCAACCGATCTGGATCGGCGATAGCCTGGCGTTGGCAATCCATGCTCGACAAATCGCGGAGCATGGGGGCGAGGACGGTTTACGGGACGCGACCTTGTTATCGTCTGCGCTGGCCCGTGCGCGCAACGTCTACGAGTATGAACAGGATACGGCGGACGTGGCGCGTCTGGCGGCGGCATACCTGATCGGGCTCACGAAGAACCATCCGTTCGTGGACGGGAACAAACGTGTCGCAGCGGTGGTGTGCGAAACGTTCATCAATTTGAATGGTGCGTCGTTCTCCGCTTCGGATGCAGAGTTTTATGACGTCGTGATTGCCGCCGCTCGGGGGGAATTAGCGGAAGACGGAGTCGCAGGGTGGCTCCGGGGCCGAGTGCGGGAGGTCGAGTAAGTCGGCGCGAAGATCGGCAGGCGGGGACGCCTGCCCCACTTGGTTGGGGTGAGGTTTTTGGGCGCGGGGTTGGGCGATCGGTTTGCGAGATCCTTCGCTTTGCTCAGGATGACAATGAGGGGCGGCTCAAGATGACGATGAAGAGCGGCTCAGGATGACCACGAAGGCCGACTTCGGATGACCATCAAGGCCGAATCTGGATTGCAGCGATCGG
>CAYUZD010000374.1:0-1872 GCA_964449475.1 uncultured Nitrospirales bacterium | reverse complement strand
CTGCTGACGATGCGCGTGCCGTCGACGCTGCCGTCGCCCATGTTGAACCGGAGCCACTGCGCGAAATCGCGCGCGGAACCGCCCATGCCGCCGGCGGCGTGCATGGTTTTGTCGATCTTGATGACGGGCGATTCGACCCAGTGGTCGCGGTCCCAGCGCAGGCCGATGGCGACGTCGGGGTCAGCGTAGAGTTCGCTGGCGCGCGCGGTGGTGTGGTCCATCCCGAGCGGCTTGAAGACGGTGTCGCGAAGGTATTCCTGCCAGGGTTGGCCGGTGACGGCCTCGATAATGCGGCCGGCGATGGTGAAATGCAGATTGCTGTATTGCCAGGCGCCCTTGATGCCGGAGGACTTCGGGAGTTCCCGGTAGAAGAAGTCGTCGTCCCAGTTGCCGCTGTACGCTTCGCCGAAGGTGATGACGGAGTTGTCGAGGCCGTAGCGGTGGGTGAGCAAATCGCGGATGGTTATGGTTTCGGCGAGGTCGTGATTGGGGAGGTCGAACCGGGGCAGATAGGTCTTGACGGGTTTGTCGAGATCGACCTTGCCCTGGTCGACGAGCGTCATGATGCCGAGGCCGGTGAAGGGTTTTGTGCTGGAGGCGATGTAGCAGGCGGAATCCGGCGTGAAGGGGAGTTCCGGCGTCAGGCGGCGGACGCCGAAGCCTTCGGCGTAGACGAGTTTGTCATTGTAGACGACGGCGACCGAAAGGCCGGGGACGTCCATTTTCTGCATGGCGTCGCGCCAGCGGGGTTCGAGGGCGGCGAAGGTGGCGTCGAGATCTTCGGCGTGGGCGAACGCGGGCGCAGCGACGGCGGCGAGCAGGCAGGCGAGCAGACGGGCGGTGGACTTGCTGGACGGAGTGGACATGGCGTGGACTCCTGTTGGTGGGGCGTCGTCGCTTGGTCGCAATCGGCGTGCAGAATAGGTGTTTCGTGCCGCTGAGTCTTGAACGATTTGAACCGGGCGGATCAATTTGCGAGACGGCGGTAACGCCCGGGGGTGAGGCCGGTTTCGGTCTTGAACGCGCGCGTGAAATGGGGTTGGTCGGCGAAGCCGGTTTCGACGGCGAGGTCGGCGAGGGCGTGGGCGGCGTCGAGGGAGCGGCAGGCGTTCACTATCCGGCGGCGTCGGATGAATTCGGTGATGGAGCAGCCGTGGTGGCGTCGGAAGGCGCGGGCGAGCGAGACGGGATGGACGCGCGCGGCGTCGGCGAGATCGCTGATGGAGATTGTCTCGGCGGCGCGCTCGTCGAGTTCGCTCGCGAGACGATCCAGCCAGCGCGGGACATCGCGAAAGGTTGCCGGCGATTCGGCGACGGCGGCGAGCACGTCGGCGAGACAGTTCTCGCGTTCGGGCGATGCGGCGAGCCTGCCGGCGCGATCGAGTTCGAGCGCGGCGAGCATGGCGCGGGCGACGGGTCCGCCCGCGTGCCAGCCGTACTCCATGTTCGGGCACCACTCGGCCGCGAGGCGGTTGCTGAAGGCCATCTGGAACGTGCGCGTTCCACGCGGGCCGTACTGGTTTTCGTGGACGACGCCGGCGGGTTTGACGACGACGCCGAGCGCGGCGGCGTGGTGCGTGCCGGAGCGGGAGCCCTCTTCGAGCGCGCCGGCGAGGACGAGGGTGATGGAGGGGCCGTCGTGGCAGTGGCGGGCGTGCACGCGGAGCGGGGCGTATTCGACGGAGCGGAACCGGATTTCGGTTGAGTCTGCAGGGGCGTGGGGCATGGGTGCGATCCTGATATTGCAGGTTAGACCGGAGATCGGGGTGAAGGGTTTAGCGATTGCGTGGGTACGGGGGCATAGGACCTATAGGACGTATTGGACCTATGATGCGCTTGGGTGGTTGTTTGGATGGGACGTGGCGCGTGCTT
>CAYUZD010000373.1:0-3462 GCA_964449475.1 uncultured Nitrospirales bacterium | reverse complement strand
TCGCTCGGCCTGCGTTTCACGCTTCCGAAGCCGATGAAACTCGCGGCGTTCGCCGAATTCGTCCGCGCACGACTCCAACTCCAGCACGTGCGCTTCTCGGGACGGCCCGGCAAGTCGATCCGCGCGGTCGCCGTGATGGGCGGCGCAGGCGGCGGTAGCGCGGCGAATGTTCCGGACGCCGTCGATGCATTCGTCACCGGCGACGTGAAATACCACGAAGCCGTCGATGCCGCCGAACGCGGCCTCGCGATCGTGGACGCGGGCCATCACGGCACGGAGAAATGGATCGCACCCGCCATCGCGAACCGTATCCGCGCCGCCGCGTCAAAGTTGCGAGTCACCACATATATTGAGCCGGATCCTTTCCGCGCCATAGTCTCGAAATGAACCCCACGCCGCGATCCAGCGCCGACTCCGTCGCAATCGAGTCGACATCCCCCGAACACACCGAACGCATTGGCCGCGCGCTGATGGAGCTGCTGCCTGACGGCGCATTCGTCGCGCTCTACGGCGACCTCGGCGCCGGCAAGACCTGCTTCGTCCGCGGCATGGCCCGCGCGACCGGCGCCGCCGAACTCGTCACCAGCCCCACCTTCACCATCGTCCACGAATACCCCGGCACGCGACCCATCCTCCACCTCGACCTCTACAGAATCACCGACCCCCGACAAGTACTCGACCTTGGCTACGAAGAACTCTTCACGCCGAGGCAAGGCACCTGCGTCGTCGAATGGCCCGAGCGGGCAGGAGCGATGTTGCCGCTCCGCCGCATTGATGTTCGCATCCGGCACGATGAAGGAAGTTCGCGCCGAATCGAAATTGAGAATCGCGGCCTGGTTCAGCCAAACTGGGGACCCAGAGTCACCGCATTGTCGAGTTGAACAGAAATCTTACGACGACTGAACTTACAGCCGGCCTCGAGCAGTATTGCGCCTTCTCCTGTGAATCGACCTGCCGCCCACAACGGCCAGGGCAATTATCGCGCCGAACGCTCCACCCAAACCAAGCCCCACTGGGAAGGAAAGCGAGTTGGTGGGGTCCGTTCCCAAGTCCACTTCGATACCGTCCCGGACGCCGTCCCCGTCAGTATCCGAGATCGTCGGGTCCGTGCCATAATCCGATTCCTCCGCATCGGGAAGAAGATCCTGGTCCGTATCCATTGTGAATCGCGAGAAAAGCGTGTCGTAGTCCATAAGTTCTATGTCGGGTTCCATGAATTTCTGACCATCCCAAAGGGACAGCCACATACCCGGGCGGGTGCTGGCGATTCGGGGATGATAGCGAAGAGGATTCGCCTGCGCCGGAGACACCGCGTTGCGATAGTTCTCGCCGACTCGAATCGGGCCGTACCAGGTTTCGCCGTGATTCAAGGTGTACATCGTCGAGATACCATGATCCCAAACATTGCCGCTGCCTATCTGATTGAAATACTTCCAGAGCACAACCCAGCGCCCCGAGCCGTCGGTCTCCACTCTCGGTTCTTCAAGTTGCAGAGGTATCGTGCCGGGAAGTACCAGAACGTCGGACCACGTCCCTCCCCCATCGTCGGACGTTATGTAATGAACTCGTGCATCGTTCAGCGGCGAGGCAGGTTCCAACGCGTGCCACACGACCATCCAGCGGCCGGAATGGTCCGCCGCGATACACGGATCGGTGGCCAGACCGGAATCCGGCGGATCCTCTGAGTTCAATACCGACTGCGCACTCCAAGTCGCTCCGTTGTTTACTGAACGCGAATACACCACGTCGTGGTCTAATCCCTGACCGACCTGCCGTCTGGTTCCCCATGCCGCAATCCAATTGCCCAGGCCATCGGTGGCTAGATCGCGATGATAGTATCCCTCGACCGGAACGGCGCCATTGCCTACCGTCGCTGGAGCACTCCAGGTCATCCCATTGTCGAGCGACCTCGCCGAAAAAACCGTCGACTGGCTCACCCACGTACAAACCCAAGTGCCGTTGTTATCCGTAGCAATTACCGGCTCCCAGTCTACCTTTGGATGGTCGGTGGCGAAGTCAGTGTTGAGCGCGGCGGGTATAGTCCACGTTTGCCCGTTATCGAGGGAGTGCGAGAATTGAATGTCCCAATCCGAATATTCGTCGGGGCCGACGCTTGTCCCCGCATTCCAAACCGCCATCCAGCGCCCGGATCCATCCGTCGCGATGCTCGGATGCAGCTCGTTTCGATCCTGATTGTTGGCGGTAATGTTGATTGGAGCGGACCACGTCCTACCGTCGTTGAATGAACTGGACACCCAGACGTCGTTGATGTCGGGAGACGCGGGCAGTTGCTGCGTGCACCAGATCGCCAACACGTTTCCGTCGCCGTCCGAAGCAAGGTCGACGAAGAAATCAAGCGTGTCCGGACTAATCTCCTCCGGGTTCAGCAGGGATTGCCGGCTCCAGGTGCCCTGTGCTGCCGCGGCGCCGGCATAGCCACCCATCGCGAGCAGCACCGCTAGAACCAGTGTCCGCTCGAACGCACGCCTGGTGAGAGAGCACTGCCGCATAAACGTAATTATGTCTATACGTTTCTGGAATGTCAAGCTGAACTGTAAATACGGTACTACGTAGTATGCCTACATCCCGGTTGGTCTAGAGATTTTTAAACTAAACTGTAGCCGAACGAGGCGAACCAATTGCTAATGTTGTTGAGGGAGATTTTCGCCATCGCATCGCCGATGGCGTTGCACAAGGTCTCGGTGTCGCGCGCTTTTACTTTGCGCAGGTGAGCCTTCACTTTGCTCCACATCTTTTCGATGAGATTGAGGTCGGGACTGTAGGGCGGCAGGTCCCACACTTCGGCTCCGGCAGCTTCGATGGCCGCACGCGCGGCGCTGTTTTTATGGACAGAGAGATTGTCCATGACGACGATGTCGCCGGGCTCAAGGGTGGACGCAAGCACGTGTTCACACCACACAGTGAACGCGGTTCCGTCCATCGGGCCGTCTATCACCCTGTGCGCCGTTGCGGCCCATGGCGGCAATCATGGTAGTGGTCTGCCACCGGCAATTGGGGACGCGGTCGTAAACGCGCGCGCCGCGCCGTGCTCGGCCGTACAGCCGAGTCATGTTTGTTTTCGCGCCCGACTCATCGATGAAGAGAAGGCGCCGGTGCGCGATGCGTCCGGTGCACCTGGCCCACAACGCACGGGCGAGCCGGATGTCGGGCCGGTTTAGTTCTGTTGGCCGGAGCGTCTTTTTTTAAAGACACGTCCATCCGTTTGAGTGCGTAGTGGATTGCCTGCAACGTGCAATCCACGCCGATCGCGTCCCGAAGTTCCTCAAGCGTCATGTCCGATTGCTTCCGAATCAAACGTCTGAGTTGTTGCTGGTGCCGCTGAGTAATCTTCGGCTTCGCCCCCGAGAAGCGATGCCGTGGAGCGAGATCGCCCGTGCGCCGTCGCTGCTGCAACAGCTTTTTGACCATGCCCAACGACACGTTGTAGCGCTCCGCGATCTG